>NZ_JBJIAL010000011.1:0-185022 GCF_045310895.1 Mycobacterium sp. SMC-18 | reverse complement strand
CACACCCAGCCAACCAGACACCCCAATCACAGGCCGACAGCAGCTGACCGTTCTACACCCTCAATCATGAAGAGCCATTAATGTGCGCCTACTACTGATACCAAACGTTCCGTGCATCAACGTCATACTCCACGTTCCTTCTCCGGGTCTTCAGAAGGCCGCAATGCGGTGTCGCCAGCCAGCATCGCAAACACTGGCAGGCTATACACGCTCTCTCTTCAAGCCGGGATATCCATATTCGAAAGCGGTATCAAGGCATCGCGTCGCTCGATAGCTCGAAGCACGTCACCCGTCGCGAAAGGCAATCCGCGTGCGCGAGAAGTTAGTCTTTGGCCATCCGGTCACAAGAGCTTCGAGCACTATCCGCCCGCGACAGATACCTTGGCCCCATGGATGTGCGCGCGATCGGCAAGGGCCTGGGCAGTCTGGACCGTGAGGTCTTCGAAGCAGTAGCCGAGTCGCCGAGCCCACTCCTGGACTCCACGATGCCCCGCCTGACCAGGGCGGCTGACCATTCCAAGCTGTGGTTCGCCATCGCGGCCGGTATGGGCGCGGTCGGCAGCGCATCGGCCAGGCGCGGCGCCACGCGCGGCGTCGTCAGCCTCGCGGTGACCAGCCTGGTGACCAACCAGGTGGCCAAGCGCATCTGGCGGCGGCCGCGACCGGACCACAGCCGGATACCGCTCCCGCGCCGCAGCCGACGCATGCCGACGTCACACTCGATGCCGTCCGGGCACTCCGCAAGCGCCGCCGCCTTCGCCGTGGGTGTCGGCCTCGAGTCTGCGCCGGCCGGTTTTCCGTTGGCCCTGCTGGCGGGCCTGGTCGGGCTGTCGCGGGTCGCCACCGGGGCGCACTATCCGGGTGACGTGTTCGCCGGGTTCGGCATCGGCGCCGCGATCGCGGTGCTGGGTGCCCGCATCGTCCCGACCATCCCCGCCACCGCGCTGCCGACGTCGGATCCATTGCGGTTCCGCACCGAGCCCCGGCCGGAAGGCGAGGGTGTGGCACTGGTGATCAACCCGCGTTCCGGTGACGGGACGGGCAAGCGGATCCTCGAAGAGGCCCGAAAAGCGCTGCCACGTATGGAGATCATCGAGGTCGGTGAAGACGACGACATCAAGACGGTGTTGCGGCAGACGGCCGAACGCACCCACGTGCTCGCGGTCGGTGGCGGCGACGGCACCGTCGCCTGCGCTGCCGGTGTCGCCGTCGAGGCAGGCGTCCCGCTCGCGGTGTTCCCCGGCGGCACGTTCAACCACTTCGCCAAGGACATCGGTTGCGACTCGGTGGCCCGGACGGTCGAGGCGATCACCAAAGGCTCTGCGGCGTATGTCGATCTGGTGTGCCTCAATGAGGAACGCATGGTGATCAACACCGCCAGCATCGGCGCATACCCGAACTACGTGCGGATGCGCGAGAAGCTCGAACGCCGGATGGGCAAGCAATTGGCGGGGCTCTGCGCGCTGTATCTGACCATGCGCCGGGAAGCTCCGGTGCGAATCAGCTACGACGACAAGACACTTGAGACCGAGCTCTTCTTTCTGGGCAACTCGACGTACTTCCCGTCCGGGTTCGCCCCGTCGGTGCGGCCGCGTCTCGACGACGGCCTGATCGATGTGCGGATCCTGGAAACCGGGCGACGCTTCAGCCGGCTCCGCATCGCGATGGCCGTCGCGACGGGTCGGCTGGTCCGCAGCCCGCTGTACCACGAGTTGCAGGTGCCGGAGTTCCGCTTCACCTCTATCGACGGCCCGACCACGGTCGCCCATGACGGCGAGGTCGGCGAGGCGCTCAGCGAGGCCAGCTTCAGCGTGAAGTACCGCGCGCTGCCGGTGTTTCGTCCGCTGCCCTAGGGTCGCATCTCGTAGGCCCCGTCGTAGGCCGCCACCTGTTCCCAGACCCGATCGAAACGACCCACATCGGCGACGGGCTTGCGGATGGCAGACAACGCCCACTCCTGTTGCGCCACCGTCGAACTCGGCTTGCCGTGCAACGCAACCGCATACGACGAGAAGTCGCGGATCTGGAAGTCGAAGATCTGATCCAGCAGGTCGTGGTCGAGGCCGGTCAGTTCGGCCTGCTCCAGGATCAGCTGCCCGTAGACGACCAGCGTGAACAGGTGCCCGACGACCAGGACGAAGTCGAGGTCGCGCTGTTGGTCGGCATCGGGTGCCGCGGTCAGCAGCAGGTCCTTGAACGCCTGCACCTGCTCGTAGAAGCGGGCCACATTCGGGACCTCGAGGTGCCGCTCGTAGACCGGCGCCCAATCCGCGAACTGCACCTTCGACGCGCCGCGCGCGGGTCCCTGTGCCCAGAAGAAGACGTCGTCGGCAGCGTCGTCGCGGGTACCGATCTCCGGATAGCTCGCCGGGTTGAACATGTAGTTCGGCATGAACTTCAGGATCTGCGCGACGTTCACGTGCACCGTGCCCTCGAGCCGGGGCAGGGCGCCGATCAGGCGGTTGACCTCGTTGAAATAGGTGTTCTTCTCGAATCCCTTGGCGGCCAGCACATCCCACAGCAGGGTGATGACCCGCTCGCCCTCGGACGTGACCTTCGACTTGGTGACGGGGTTGAACAGCAGGTACCGGCGATCCTCGATGCCGGCACTGCGGAAGTAGTCGATGGCGCGATCGCTGAACAGCTTCATCGCGATCAGCCGGGCGTAGACGTCGACGAATGACGCACGCACATGCGGGAAGTCGGTGACGGGGTTGCCGTAGAGGATGCGGTTGTTGGCGTGCGTGATCGCCTCGTAGAACGCGTGCTCGCACATCCCGATCGAGCCACTGCACAGGTTGAACTTGCCGACGTTGACGGTGTTGAGCGCCGCCGAGAACGCCTCCGGCCCGGTGCACAGGATGTCCTCCTCGTGCACGGGATAGTCGTTGAGACGGAACGTGCTGACGAACATCTGGCCGTGCACGACGTTGTCGATCAGTTCGTAGTTCTCATGGCTACTGTCCGCGACGAACCACACGTAGCCCTCGGGCCCGTCGACGTCGGTGCGGCGCGAGAACACCGACACCATGCCCGCCACGTTGCCATTGCCGATGTAGTACTTCTCGCCCGACGCCCGGAACACCACGCCCTCGTCGGACGTCGGCGTCAGCAGCATGTCGGTGTTGTAGATGTCGGCGCCGTGCTCGCGTTCGGACAACGCGAATGCCATGACACCGCCGGCCTCGAGTTGGGCGGCGGCCCGTTCCTTGGCCTTGATGTTGTCGCTCTGCCAGATGGGGCCGAGGCCGAGAATGGTGACCTGCTCCGCGTACCAGTACGCGAGCCCGTAGAACCCCAGGATCTCGCTCAGCACGGCATTGCGTGAGGTGTCCCAGCGCTTATTCGGGTCACCGTCGGCGAACTCGGACGGCGTGAGGAACGTCGCGAAAACGCGCTCCCTCTTGATGAATTCGAGAAAGTCGGCGACCCACGTTGCATCCAGGTCGTCGCGCAGCAAGCGCACTTTGCCGCGATCCTCGAACCACTCGATCAACGCCCGCAGCTGACGCCGCGTCTCAGGATCGAGGTGCTGAGGGTCGAAGTCGTTCGGGTTGAGCAGCAGGCCACGAGAGTTCGGCATGGGCACCTTCTTCGGTCCGGATTTGGCACGAATCTAGCGCTCGGAAGCCCGCAGGACGGCGGATTGCGCGTACTCATCCGAGCGCCACACCGAGCTCCTCTGCGAACACTCTGATCATGTGCTGTACACCAATCTCGTTGCGGCCGATGATCATGTGGTCGTGCTGGCCACGTCTGACGCCTTCCCCACACTGGGGCAACATGGCGAAGTCCTCGTCGACGACTGCAGCGTGGACGTTGTCGTACACCTGGTCGTAGACCGCGCGCATCTCGTCGTCGGTGGCCGGCACCCGCCCCATCCAGCTGTGCCGCACCGAGCATCGCGTTGGTTCGCCGGCCGGCAGGATGTCGATGATCTCCACGCCGATCGGGCTGTTCGCCAGGATGAGGTTGGGATAGATCCAGTAGATGACGCCCATGTTCTGGTGTGGGTCCCACGATCCGGTCGGATCGTCGGCAAGATTGGCGACCCAGTTGAAGGGAAAGCCGATGCGATGGTGCTTGCCATACTCGTCGTAAACCCCGGTGTTGGGCAGGGTGTTCTGTCCAATCACGCTCTCGCCGTGAACAAACGGGAAGTGATACCCCTCGGCGAACGCTTCCAGTGCGCCCTTCCACGACACCTGGGACTGGAACTCTTTCTCCGTGTGATAGCCATACGAGGCATAGCTCATCAGCTCCAGTTCCGGCCCGATCGGCCCGAGATGGCCATCGACGTCGATGTCGGCGCCGGCCGTCAGCACGGCCCAGATGAAGCCGTGCCGCTCCTGGCTCGGCAGCTCGACCAGCCCATAGTCGGCCTTGTTCATCGAATCGAACCCCGTCTTCCCGGGAACGGTGAACAGTTCGCCGGTGTTCTTGTAGCTCCACGCGTGATACGGACAGGTGAACCGGGCGGCGTTACCGGCCCCGCAGGCCGGCTTCGCGCCGCGGTGACGGCAGTAGTTGAGGAACACGTGACTGGCGCCGTCACGATCGCGGGTCACCAGCAGCGAATCACCCAACACCGAGCGCACGACGTAGTCGTTGACATGGGGAATCTGGGCCGACGGCACGATCGCAAGAGGCACGCGGCGCAGCACCTGCGACTCCTCGATCTCCGTGATCTTCGGATCGCGGTAGTAGTGCAACGGCACCCGCAGCTCACGGTCGGCCATATCGGTCGTCTTGTCGACCGCGTGACGCAAGGCGCGCCTGGTCAGTTCCTCGTCCTGATTGCTGACCGGTCCTTCGGCGATCGCCGTCATGGCTGACCTCATTTCACGTTCGGGATTCCTCGGACCATACATTAGATGTCATATGTATGGTCAAGAGTCGGTGGCGTTCGCCGAACGGCAGCGGGATGGAAGTATGCGGTGATGCGCAGACACGGCTGGTCTGGTGACATCCCCGTCGACGACGAGGAGGCGGTTCGCCGCATTGTCAGCGCGGCGCGCTCATCGATCGACGTGCGAGGCTCGGTGACCGTGTCCGATGTGGCCACTGAACTCGGGATCACCCGGCAGACCGTGTATCGCTACTTCCCCACCCTCGACGCACTGATGGCCGGCACCGCGTTATCAGCAGTCGTAGACTTTCTCGACCGTTTGGCCGACGACCTGCAATCGATCACCGATCCCTCCGAGGCCGTGATCGAAGGCATCGCCTACACGTTGGAACAACTGCCCAACGATCGCTATCTGAGCTTGGTCATGCACCCCGGCAGGGCGAGTGCCTTCGCCGCCGGCGTCACCTCAGAAACGTCGATCTCGTTCGGTCGATCAATCCTCGAGCGTTTCCAGGTCGATTGGCGCGCAGCCGGTTTCAGTGGCCGGCAACTCGACGAGCTCGTCGAGTTCATGCTCCGCACACTGCAGTCGTTCATCCTGGATCCCGGCGGCCCGGAGCGGCACGGCCAAGAGTTGCGAGCCTTTCTCCGGCGCTGGGTCGCGCCGGCAGTCCGGATCCATCACGACGCAGCCACCCACACAGCTCCGTAGCCGAGGACTCCGTGCCGTCCCGCCATCTGAAACTCGCTCGCCCCTGGCCTCTCCGCCGTGCAAGCATGCCCACATGGCCAAGCAGTTCCCGGAGATAAACGACCGGTTCCGCACGTTCATCGCCGCGCAGAGCATGTACTTCGTGGCGACGGCGGCGCGCGACGGCCGGGTGAACCTCTCGCCGAAGGGTTTGGACTCGCTCCGCGTCCTCGGGCCACATCGGGTGGCCTGGCTGAACCTGACCGGCAGCGGCAATGAGACGTCGGCGCATCTGCTCGACAACCCGCGGATGACGTTGATGTTCTGCTC
The DNA here is from genome assembly GCF_045310895.1 of Mycobacterium sp. SMC-18. Lineage (NCBI taxonomy): Bacteria > Bacillati > Actinomycetota > Actinomycetes > Mycobacteriales > Mycobacteriaceae > Mycobacterium > Mycobacterium sp. SMC-18. The sequence continues at coordinate 179,152 of NZ_JBJIAL010000011.1, read as the reverse complement.
GTTCGATCGCGAGCCGATGATCCTGCGCCTGTACGGCACCGCCCGCGAGGTCGCACCCGGCGACGCGGACTGGGACGAGCTCTACAGCCAGTTCCCGCCCCACATCAGTTCTCGTCAGATCTATGACGTGAGCGTGGATATCGTCCAGACCTCATGCGGCTTCGGCGTGCCCCTCATGTCGGTCGAGTCCGAGCGCGTCCTGCTCGACACCTGGGCCGAGAAGAAGGGGCCCGAGGGCGTCGCCGAATACTGGCAGCAGAAGAACCTGTCGAGCATCGACGGGGCACCGACGAAGCTGGGGTTGGGCTGATTCAGCCCGCGCAGGCGTCGGGGGCATCGACCCGCAACGGCACATCGACGGGCACCGTATAGGTGACGACGACTTCGGCGGCCCCGGCGCTGTCGTTGGCAACCCGGTGCGGCACTCCGGCGGGAATGAAAACCGCTTGGCCACTGCCGAATTCGGTCCCCGCGCAGTCGTCGGCGGTTTGCAGTACGACACCACCGGTGTTGATCGCCGAATACTCGGTCCCGGGGTGGGTGTGCCAGCCACTGCTCGCGCCCGGGGCCAGTTTCAATCCCTGCACGATCAGCGTCGATGGCGCTCCACCGGTGACGATCTCGACCGGGACCGCAGTGTCGCCGCGCGCCAGGTCGGTCCGCACGACGTCACCCTCGGGCGGCGTCGCCGCCGCGACGGGCGCCGACAACATCGCCAAGCCGAGTGCGGCGCAGGCATTCCCAATGCGCAACTTTGTCATTCACCCACTGTGCGCGATGCCGGAGAACCGCGTGCCGATTTCCGCTAAGCGACCATGACATCGACCGACAGCCGATCCCCGAGGGCGTAGACAGTCGGCCAGTCCTGACTCTGGGCAGCCGATTCCAGCGCATCGATCAGCGGGCTCTCCACACCCAGTTCGGCCAGCCACGACGACACGGTGGCGGCGATCTGCTCCCCGGGCACCTCTTCGGCACGCCGGCCGTGCAGACGATCGACCACCACGAAGGTCGGCGCGACGGGGCGCCGGCGGCGGAAGTCGATGATGCTCATATCAATTGAACGAATCGGCCGTCAAAAAGGTTCACGCGGCCGGGCGCGCCTAACGTGGCAACCATGGCTCGTTCAATGCGCGACCGCATGCTCGCTGGTGACCTGTACCTCGCCGATGACCCCGAACTGATCCGCGAATCGAGGCGCGCGCAGCAGCTCACCCACCGCATCAACACGCTCGATCCCACCGACACCGAGGAACGAAATCGGCTCCTTCACGAGCTCCTGGGCACTTTTGGCGACGGCAGTGAGATCCGCCCGCCGCTGCAGTGCGACTACGGCTACCAAACCACCATCGGCGCCCGCACTTTCGCCAATTTCGGCCTCATCCTGCTCGACGTCGCACGCATCAGCATCGGGGACGACGTCCAGATCGGACCCAACGTGCAACTGCTGACGGCCACCCATCCGCTGGAGCCGGGACCCCGCCGAGACAAGTGGGAAGCGGCCGAGCCGATCACGATCGGCGACAACGTGTGGCTGGGCGGCGGCGTCATCGTGTGCCCCGGCGTCACCATCGGCGCGGACACCGTGGTGGGTGCCGGTTCGGTCGTCACGCGCGATCTGCCGCCGCGCGTGCTCGCCGTCGGCACCCCGGCTCGAGTGATCCGCGCGCTCTAGGAGACACGATTCGAAGCCAAACTAACCAATTGGCCTCGCAGCCAATTGACCGTCGTGTAAATATGATCGGCGTGACTGAAGATGCCGATGCGGCACAGGCTCGAGCGCTGCGCGCGGAGCTGCGCAGGCATGCGTGGGACCTCGCATCCCGACTGTCGAGGGTTGAGTCGCTGCCCGATGCGACGGCATGGTCGGAGCGGGCGCGGTCCATGCGGCGGCGCGCCCGAGACCTGCGACGCGACCTCGATGAGGCCAGGTTCCTGATCGATCAATTGCACGCCAGGTTCCCGAGCATCGACGCGGCGGGCACATCGGCCGACGCGCCAAGTTATTGAGAACCCTCATTGACAATTGCTCCCCAGATGGTTAACAGTGCTAAGCGTCTCCGATGAAAGGCGCACCCATGAGCACGCAGGACCAGCTCAATGAGCTCGGCTATTACGCCGTCACCCGGCACCCCGCAGACGCCCGGGTGGTGCTGCCCGAGGCTCGGGACGCCGAAGCGCTCGGGTTGGGCTCGTGCCACATCGGTGAGCGCTTCACGGTGAAGGATGCCGGGGTGCTCAGCGGCGCGGTGGCAGGTGCCAGCACGACGTTGGGCATCGCGCCGTCGACCAATCACCACACGCGGCACCCCACCGTCACCGCGACGATCGGGTCGACGATGCATGCACTGACCGAGGGCCGGTTCGCCATGGCATTCGGCCGCGGCATGGGGCCCTACTGGCAGGCGATCGGACTGCCGGTGGTCACCGAGGCGCGGCTGCGCGACTTCTTCGGCATCCTGCGCCGGCTCTGGGCCGGCGAGATGATTCTCAATCACGAGGGCCCGGCCGGGAAGTGGCCCATGCTGCGCCACGTCAACGGCCTGGCGGACGGTCCGCCGATCGGCCTGGTCGCGGTCGGCCCGAAGACCATGGAGCTCGCCGGTGAGATCGCTGATTTCGTTGTGCTGCATACGTTCTTCTCCGACGCGGCGACCGAGAAGTCGGTCGCCGCGGTACGCCGCGGCGCCGAGAAGGCGGGCCGCGACCCCGACAGCGTCCGCATCTGGGCCTGCCTGGCGACGGTGCCCGACGCGTTGTCCGAGGACGACCAGATCCGGCGTGGCGTCGGCCGGCTCGCGACCTACCTGCAGGCGTATCCCGATGTCCTGGTGTCGGCCAACGGCTGGGATCGGGCGACGTGGGATCGCATCCGGCAGTCCGACCTGTTCACCGATGCCGCGACCGCCGGACCCATCGATGCCAGCGCGTCGTTCGAGACGCTGCAGCGGATCGCCGAGCTGATCCCCACCGAATGGCTGGACGCGGTCGCCAAGGGCTCGCCGCAGGACTGCGCGGAAACCATTGCCCGCCAGTATGGTTTGGGCGTGCACTCGGTGATCATGCACGGCGCCAGCCCGCATGAACTGGCGCCCGTGGTCGAGGCCTACCGCGCCGACCGGCCGACACTGCGCCGGGCCGTCGCGGCGAACCCGGGCCGATTTGTCTGAGCCCGCGGCCCGGGACTCCCCGCAGGCAGCCCTTGCGCAGGCACAGTGGCAGGCCGTCGTCACGGAGTCGGGTGCCGGCACCAAGTTGAACAAGCGCGGCCTGGAAACCCGGGCACGCCTGCTCGACGTCGCCATCCGCTGTCTGGCCGACAGCGGTGGCGAGCCGGTGTCGGCGAACCGTATCGCCAAGGATGCGGGCGTCACCTGGGGCACGGTGCAGCATCAGTTCGCTGACCTGGACGGGCTCTGGGTCGCGGTGATCACCGAAATCCACTCCCGGAGTTGGTCTTCCGGTCCGGACACGCCACGCAGCGGCACGCTTCGGGAACGGGTGGAAGGGGCCATCGAATCGGTCTGGCGTTACCTGGACACCACCGAGGGCCGTGCGCTGACTGCACTGCGCACGTCACTGCCGGCGCGACGTTCCGACGTCGCCGCCGAATATCCGCGCACGGCAGCAGCTTTCGCGGCCCGCGAACTCGACTGGATTCAGGGTTTCGATTATCTGATGGACGGGCTCGACGTCGACCCGGACCAGTTGCACCGGGTACGGTGCCTGCTTCCCGCTGCGATCCGCGGTCTCAGCAACGAACGGCAGATCGGTTTCACCTCGGACCTCGACGTCGCCCGCGCGGCGCTGACCGACGCCGTCGTCGCGTTGTTGACCCAGCCCCGGCCGTAGTCACTCAACGAGATCGGCGGTTGCGGGCCCGAACATGTACAGGTGATCGAGTACCGGTGCCGGGTCGCCGGACCACGCCATGGCCGCCATCTGGCTGCGGCTGCGTCGACCGGTACGCCAGCGAACAGCTTCGAATCGCGTGGTCTTCAGATCGACCGCCGGCCCGACGTCCGGACCGCACCGGTACTCACCGTCCTCGACGATGACCCGCACCGGCACGGGCGTGACCAGCATGCGCAGCAGTTGATCGGAAACACGCTGCAACGCAGCCGAATCCCGCGCACCTGGCCGGCCGAGCGCGTCACGGATGTCGTGCTCGTGAACGACGATGTCACCGAGTGGCGGCGCGATGCCTTCCCGCGCGAGCCGCGGTAGGTGCGCAGCGGCTTCGCCCCACGCGTTCAGGATGTCGTTCAGGCCACGCCCGTCGAACCGGGCCACCTGCGCGGCCGTCTGCGCGTCGGTGGGCGGGGCGGACCGACGTCCGGCGGCCCAGTCCTGCGCGACGCCGGCCAGATGCGCCAGCACATCCCGCACCGACCAGCCCGGGCAGGCGGCGACCGCAGTATCGACGGAAACATCTGGCGCACTGACCAACTCGACGACGCGGTCCATGGTCTGCTGGTAGAGATCCGCGAGATGGGCTTCATCGCTCACAGGAGGCGCACCCTTCCGTGCGGGGCGGACGGGGATCGTCGGGCTTGCTGGGATCGGGGTCGCCGAACCATCGCGAGGGTTGATGCTCGCCGTAGGTGTCATGCCAGTCCCACCATTCGTAGGGCGGGTCCTGCGGGTATCCGGGCGGCGAGTCCTCCCAGGTCTCCTGCCGGCCGAGCGCCGTCATGTCGAGATAGCTCCACGAGGTGCCGAGTGCTTCGTCGCCGCGGTTGTTGATGAAGTAGGTGCGGTAGATGACGTCACCGTCGCGGATGAAGGCGTTGGTGCCGTGCCACTCGTGTACGCCGAAGTCGACGTCGAAGTCGTCGGTGATGGTGTACCAGGGCATCTTCCAGCCCATCCGGGCCGTCATCCGCGCGATGTCGGGCTGCGGCGCGCGTGAGGCGAACGCCAGCGTCGTGTCGCGCGCGTTCAGGTGGGCCACATGGCCGACGTTGTCGGCGATCATCGAACAACCCCGGCAGGCGTGCTCGGGCCAGCCCTGTACGCCCTCCTCGAAGAACGCCCGGTAGATCACGAGTTGCCTTCGCCCACTGAACAAGTCGGCCAGGCTGAGCTCGCCGTCCGGACCGACGAAGGTGTAGTCCTTGGTGACCGGCGTCCACGGCATGCGGCGGCGCATCGCCGCCAACTGGTCACGCTGGCGGGTCCATTCCTTCTCGGCGACGAGCATCTTCTCCAGCGCGGCGTCCCATTCGGCCGCGGACACGATGTCGGGTTTCTGCACGGCGTCCCTCCTCTACAGATTCATTAAACAAACTTGTTGAACGTCACCGTTCCAGGAGAGCACGATCCGCCGCTATAGTCAACAAGATGGTTGAAGATCAGCTGCTGGACCGCGCCTACGCCGCCCTGGCAGATCCGACGCGCCGCCGGCTATTGGAGACGCTGCGGCAAGGCGATGCGCGCATCACCGACCTGGCCGCCCCGCTGCCGATGACGTTCGCCGGCGTCTCCCGGCATATCGGCGTGCTGGAATCGGCGGGCCTGGTACAACGCGATGTCCGCGGCCGCGAACGCTGGGTGTCCCTGCGCCCCGAGGGATTGACCATGGCGCAGCAGTGGATCAACGAACAATCCAACTTCTGGTCGGTGCGGGCGGATGCCCTCGCAGACCGCTTGCGACGCAAAGGAAATGGTCAATGACAGAACCCGTCACCGTGCGCGTGCAGCGCGTCATGCCGGCAGTCCCCGACGTGGTGTTCGGCGAGTGGCTCGATGTCGAGTCGTTGATGGACTGGATGTGCCCACGCCCGTCCCGGTGCGTCGCCATCACCGTCGAACCCCATGTCGGCGGCAAGCTGCGGTTCGACGTCGACCACGACGCCACCGGCACCATCGTCCTGATCATCGGCCACTTCCTGGAGATCGACCGTCCGCGACTGCTTCGTTTCACGTGGAGCAATTCGAACTGGCCCGACCCGACGATGGCCAGCGTCGTCAACGTCACCTTCGAACCCCACGGCGAGGGCGAGACGCTGATGAAGATCGAGCACTCTCTGTTGCCCTCGCACGAGTACGACAACTTCCACAACGGCTGGGCGCGCACCGCCGAACAGTTGGAGTCGGTACTCACCCGTCGCTGAGCGTCGATGATGGCCAGAACCGTGCTCGCCGCAGTAGCGGTGGTTGTGGTCGCGTGGGTTCTGGAAGGCGCGGCTGTGATCGCCGGCGCAGCGGTCGGGTTGCCGGCATCGGCAGCGATCGCCGTAGGGGTGGCGGCCGTGATCGGTACCGCCTGGGTCGGCACCCGGCTCGTCGGCGTCTTGGGCCGGCGCGGTACGACGATCATCGCGCTCAGCCTGGCAACACTGGCCGCCAGCGGCCTGTATCTGATGCCGAGGCCGCTGCCGTCTCGGGTCGCCGACGGGCTCCACCTGCGAGATGGTGCGGTGATGCCGGTGCGGATTCATGAGCGACCCGGCGACCTGCCACCGCTGGTGGCCGTGCACGGCGGCCCCGGGGTGCCGTTCAGCCAGGCCGAAGAAACCGCGATACTCCGCGCCGTGCCGGACCGCACCGTCATCTTCTACGACCAGATCGGCGCGGGTGACGCGTCGCGTCTCGAACGCCCCACCGGGTACTCGACCGCCCGCGCGGTGGCCGACCTCTCCGAGTTGCTCGATGAGTTCCGCCTGGCACGGGTCGTGCTGCTCGGGTACTCCGCCGGCTCCGGTGTGATCGAGACGTTCGCCTCCGAGCAACCCGACCGGGTCGAGGGGCTGGTGTTGCTGTCACCCGGTTCGTTGCCAGTTCTGGGCCGCGCGGCGCCGATCCCGCAGCCACAGGCGCGTCTGTCAACCACGCAAACCCTGCGCCTGTACGCCAGCGCGCTCACGCCACGAAACTTGTTCATGTACCTGCTGACGCTCACCGATCCCGACACCGCACACGTATTCGGCGACGACCCCGAGATGGACGCGCGCTTCGCGACACTCAATGACCTCGCCGCCGGCGGACTCACCTGTTCCGGCGAACCGCCGCCGTCCCCTTCTTCCACACCCGGCCACTACCTGCACGAGCAATTGCAACGCGAGCCCGGCACCGGGCTCACCCCTGACGCGTTGCGACGTCTGCAGTCGATACCGGTCTTGCTGTTGCGTGGCGTCTGCGACTACATCCCGCGCAGCGAGGCCGAGTACACCGCAGCCCACCTGTCCCGCACGCGAATCGTCGACATCGCCGGCGCCGGCCACGCCCTGCTCACCGAACAGCCTGACACGGTGCAGCGCGAACTCGGCGACTTCCTCGACGGGCTGACGCGCGGCGGCGAGGGTCACTAGGGGGACAAGCCCCGCAACGCCGTCGCAGCCAGCCGCCGGGCGTGTTCCTCGGTCAGCGTGTAGTGCCCGGTCATGCGGCGAAAGATCAAGGGCCTGCACAGCACGATGCGACGGCGGACTTCCGCGGGTTATTCCGTGGACCGGCGCACTGCTACCGTCGCCCCGTGGATCTGACGGACTCGTACACCCGCGTGCTGCCGCCGCACATCCGCGACCGGTACGAGTTCATCGAAACCCGCAACGCCGCCGCGATCCTCGCCGCCACCAACCCGCAGCGGTTCGACGAGCTCCTCACCGCCCTGCACGAATTCCAGCTCCGTACCGACGATCTCGTCCAGCCCGGCGGCCAGGAGACCGAACTCGCCGCCCGCCTCAACACCGCCTTCCGCAACAAGGGCTGGCGTGAGGCACGCGTGGACACCCGAATCCGCTTGGAACTGCGCAAGATGCCGCACAAGCCGGCGGGCGAGATGCACCCCACGCTGGAAGACACCGAGGTCTTCAACGAGGGCTACAAGGTCGACAACTTCGTCGACCGGCTGGCCCTCGATGTGGAGTGGAATGCCAAGGACGGCAACCTCGATCGCGACCTGAGCGCGTACCGGGCGCTGTATGACGCGGCGCTGATCGACGTCGCCGTCATCATCACCCGCACGCAGACCGACCTGCGCACGCTCGGCTACCGCCTGGGCATCGAGGCCGGCATGGACGACGAGCGCGCCCGCCGCATCCTGGCCACCACGACCACCACCAACACCGAGAAGCTGCGGCCCCGCATGCAGCGCGGCGACAGCGGCGGCTGCCCGCTGCTGGCCGTCGCGATCTGCGCCCGCACCTGGGCCGACCACGCCCCGGTTCGAGACGACCGGCAACCCGCAGACGACATCGGCCTCTGGGAAGCCTGACCTGTCGGTGCCATCGCCTACGATTTCGTGAAGATCTTCTCCGTTCGAAAAGATCTAATTCGAAGGTAGGAGTGACAACGTGGCGAAACGCAGCGATCAGGCCGGCGCCGAGTCGAAGGCCGCCCCCCTGCGCGATATCGCCGCGCCGCCGCCGCTGCCCACCATCGATGGCGGCTGGAAGACCGTATTGGCCGATCCGCCTTGGCGTTTCACCAATCGAACCGGCAAGGTGGCACCGGAGCACCGGCGCCTTGACCGGTACTCCACGCTCGATCTCGAGGCCATCTGCGACATCCCGGTGTCCACCGTCGCCGCGCGTGACTCGCACCTGTACCTGTGGGTGCCCAACGCGCTGCTGCCCGAGGGGCTGCGCGTCATGGAGGCGTGGGGCTACCGCTACGTCTCCAACGTCATCTGGGCCAAGCGGCGCAAGGACGGCGGGCCCGACGGCCGCGGTGTCGGCTTCTATTTCCGCAACGTCACCGAGATCATCCTGTTCGGCGTGCGCGGCAGCATGCGCACGCTGCCGCACGCCCGCAGCCAGGTCAACATGATCGAGACCCGCAAGCGGGAGCATTCCCGCAAGCCCGACGAGCAGTACGGATTCATCGAGGCCTGCTCGCCCGGCCCGTATCTGGAGCTGTTTGCCCGGCATCCGCAGCCGGGTTGGACGGCGTGGGGCGACGAGTCCGCCGCCGATGTCACGCCGCGCGGCCAGGTCCACAAGGGTTACGCCGGGGGCGCCATCGACGTGCCGCCGGTGACCAAGCACGTCCGGCTGGACCCGACGACGGCCGAACGCATCGGCAAGGAACTGCGCATCCGCTACGAGAACGGCGAGAGCATCCGCCAGCTCGCCGAGGAGACCGGCTACGGAATCACCCGCGTACGCGGACTGCTGGAGCGGGCCGGCACCACGTTCCGCGGTCGCGGCCCCCAATGAGAATGGGCCCCGCCGAAGCGGGGCCCATCGACAGTTGTCGGAGGTTTACCAGACGCGCACGTAGTCGACGAGCATCTCGGCCGGGTAGCTGCCACCCTTGGGGTCGCCGCCACCGGAACCGGACACCGCCAGGTTCAGAACCGGGAACACCGAGTAGCCGGGCAGGTTGAACGGCCAGTCGTCCAGAGAGTTCGCCGGCACGTAGAAGTACGGCTGCATGCCTTCGGTGTAGTCCTGCCAGAACGACATACCGGCGTCGTTCCAGGTGACGCGCCAGGTGTGCCAGCCACCGTCGATCGGGTGCGGGTGCGTGTCGAACGACGTGCCGTCCGACCGGGCGTGCACCGTGGTGCCCGACGGCCATTCACCGTTGCCGTACCACTCGGCCAGGTCGATCTCGCCGCCGACGACGGGGTGGTCGTTGGACAGCCACCAGGCCGGCCAGCAGCCGTTGGTCAGGCAGTTGAACTTGATCCGGGCTTCCCAGGTGGTGTTGATGCCACCCCAGAAGGTGCCGAAGACCTTGCCGCTGGTGTATTTCCCGTTGGCATCGCGCGTGGCGCGGATGACGAGGTTGCCCTTGCCGTCGAGGAAGACGTGCTCACGGTCGTCGCGGTACTGACCCATGTTCTCCGGGCGGTCCCAGAACACCGGGTTCTTGATGGTCTCGCGCCGCGGCGAGATGTTCCACTTGGCCGGGTCGGGCCGCGACCCGGCGGGGCCGTCGAACTCATCGTGGAAGATGTACGTGGGCGTTTGCGCGGCAGGCTGCGGGGCCAGCGGCGCAGTGGGCGAACTGCCCGGTTGGGGATCCGCCAGAGCGGCGGGGGACGGCATCGCGGCGGCGGCCAGCAGGCCGAGCCCCGACGCGCGCATCATGTTTCGACGATCCATTTCCGGCACAAGGGGATATACAAGCCGCTCAGACAGACTTGGCGCAACTTACGACACGCTTGAAATCACCTGTCAGAGCGGCATTCTCGTCACGGGCACGCGAGCGCGAACCAGCAGTCAGCAAAACGTACGCTTGTCCAAATCTCTACGCCAGCCAGCGAATCCCTACCCGAGCATCGAGAACAGCAATACCGAACGCGCAGGTGTGCAGACAGCCGCGTATTCCGCACCATCGAGAAACCGAAACCGTCCAGCAATACCGGTTCAGGTTCAGCGGTCGGAGTTCTGGCCCTCCCAGACCTGGCCCGCTTCGCCGGCCGCTGCCGCCTCAGCCGCGGCTGCGGCGGACGCCGACGAAGCAGCCGCTGCGGCCGATGCCGACGCCGAGGCGTAAGCCTGCGAACCCGCCGGGCTACCCAGCGAGTTACCGGGGCTACCCGCAGTGGCGAACGCCGCCTCACAGTTCAGCGACAGCAAAACCTGACTGCTGCTCGAACCACCGCTGTTCGCCGGCGCTGCCACCGTGCGGGCCACCTGATTGGTCACAACGCAGTTCGGCCACTGCAGCTGGTCGCCCACCGTCGTCGAGACCAGCGGCTTGAATCCAGCACTGGACAGCGCCGACCGCGCGTCACTGAACTTCTGGCCGACCACATTGGGCGCAGAACCGGCGGACGCCACACCACTACACATCAAGGCCACAGCACCCAGCGAAGTTGCCGCAGCAACACCCCATGCAGTCTTCATGGGGCCCTATCCTGCCTTAACTCCCGGCGCTGCGCTCATCGTTGAAGCAGTTGATGCCGCCGGAGACCAGGTTTGGGTGGCCCCGTTGTTGAATTCGGGGACTTCCGGGCTGTTGAAAACGGTGTTGGTCGGGGCGTGGTCGGAGCCGGCGACGGCGCCTCCATCGGTCACTCCAGCGGAGATCGCACCCAGAGTGCCCAGCGCAACCATGGCCGCAGCGGCCGCCAACCCGACGCGTGTTCTTGTCGAATTCATAGAACAAGATTGCCGCATTTGTGGTATGCGAGCAAGTAAATTTCCTGTTCACACTGACGTTCCGACGCCTGCGTCAATAGTCAATACGGGATTCAAATCAGCGAGATCCGATGCAATTCCGCCTATCAATAGGGGTATTGCTGCGGATACTGCTGCGGGTACTGCCCGTACGGGTACTGCTGCTGTCCCGGGTAGTACGGATTGGCCGGCGGCTGGGATTCGACCGGTTGGTCCGGGCCTTTGGGGACCTGAATCGGGATCGGCACCGGCACGAACGGCAGCCGGATGTAGCTCGTCGTCATGGTCGGCGTCGTCGAGGTCGGCGTCTCCGACGTAGGCGGTGGTGGTGGCGGAGGCGGCGGCTCGCTCGTGGTGGCGGTGGTGGTCGCCGGCGGTGGAGTCGTCGTCTGCGCGTGCGTCGTGGTGGTGTGCGTCGGCGCCGGCGCGTGGGTGACCGGCGGTTGGTACGTCGGGCTGGGCTGCGGGGGTGGCGGTGCGGGGACCTCGTTGGTGACGGTGACAGTGCTGGGCGGCGCCGGTTCGGCCGGCGGCGCCGGCGGTGGCGTCGGAGATTCGCTCAGTGACGGCGGCGGGGTGGTCGGCGGCGCGACGGGCTTGCGGTCACCGGTCAGCGCGATCGTCACGCCGCCCACGGCCGCGATCGCGGCGAAGATCGCGACGCCGAACACCACCAGCGGGAGCCGTTGCCAGGCCTTGGACGGCTCGGTGGCCACCGCGGCGGCCGGCGGCACATACTGCGCGATGGCGCGAGTGGTCGTGGTGTCACCGAAGACGTCGTCGCCGGTGTAGGGCAGCAGGTCACCGCCGCCGTCGGAGTCCTCGGACCAGGCCAGGGACGGCCCGGTGGTTTTGACCACCCGGGCTGCCGCGGTGTCGGTGAGCACGTCGAGTTCGGGGATGGCCGCGGGCGCGGTGGCAGGCCCGCCGTCGACGGCCGCGGTCGGTGCGGTGCCCAGCAATGCGGCCGGCGCCATGCCGGTCTTGGCGTCGGCGTCGGCGCCGTACACCGCGAACAGTGCCGCACCCACCGCGGCATCGAGCGCCGGCTGCGGGGTCGTGACGAGAATGCCCGCGGCGCCACGCGCCTCGAGATGTGCGGCGAGCCGCGTACTGATCACCGGGATCCGCGCGCCACCACCGACCGCAACCAGCGAGCTGACGGACCGCCACGCAATGTTGTTGCGCTGCAACAGCTCATCGAGCTCCGCCAGCACCCCGGTCAGCGGTTCGTCGAGCAGTTCGGCCAACTCGGCGCGGGTGACCTCGACATCGCCCTGGTGGCCCGGAATGTCCACCGGCACCGTCGCCGTCTCGGCCTCCGACAGTGCTTCCTTTGCCGCACAGCAGGATTCACGGAGTTTCTCCAGTGAACTCACAGCCGCAGTGCCTGCGGTGTCCACTCCCCCGGCACCACCGACGCGGTCGAGCACGTGCGCCAGCAGCGCCTGGTCGACGGCCTCCCCGGAGAATTCGGTGTACCGAACGGTCTCGACGGGCTCGAACGACGTGTCCGCGGCAGCCAGCGTGATGCTGGTGCCACCACCGCCGAAATCGAGGAGCGCTGCGGTGCCGGTGGCGGGCAGACCCGGATTGGCGTGCAGTGCGGTCAGTGCCGCGACCGCGTCGGACACCAGCCGCGCCGGAACCCCGTTGGGCGCCAGGCTGGGATTGGATCGCATCACGGTCCGCATCGCCCGCAGCGTCGCGGTATCCCAATGCGCCGGAACGGATATCGCCAGCTGTCCTGTCGGCGGCTCGCCGCCCGCGGCCTCGATCAGGGCGTCCAACGCCTCGGCCACCAACTGGTCGGCGTGATACGCCGTGCCGTCGGGCGCCACCATCGGCACCGGGTCGCCGACGCGTTCAACGAAGCCGGTGAGTGTCACGCCGTCGTCGAGGGCATCCGCGGCCAACCCGATCTGGGGCGCGCGGTCACGGTACAGGCGCAGCACCGCGCGCCGCACCATGGGCGGTTCACCGACGCGCGCTGCGACCAGGTTGGTCGTCCCGATCGACAACCCCAGCTGGTGGCTCATAACCCCACCACCCTAACGTGCGAACGCGTCGTCGCAGCTCGGGACACGTGCGAACGGCGTTCTCGCAGATTGCTTTTCGTCCGCTGTGCCCGCCCTGTGGACGAAACCTGCCGAGCCTGTGCGCCCGGTGTGCCGCAACGCCCGACAGGGGCGGCATCGATGAGATCCACAGCCACGACCGCACCCACGACGCGGCGATGCCGCTCAAGCTGAAACTCGGTGCTGCCCTTCATATCTGATTACTTGGCAACGGCGATCAGCGCTCCCGGTTGCAGCCATCGCATGATCTTCACCAGGGTGCCCTCGTCGATCGCCACACATCCGGCCGTCGGGCCGTCACCGATGTGGACGAAGAACGCGCCACCGTTGCCGGGCGTCCGTTGCGGGTTCACGCCCATGACCACGGCGTATTTGTAGGGTGCGATGTCGAGGTTCTCGGTGCCACTCGCGGGATCGGTGTCGAAGCGGCACTGCGCCTTCTTGCACACCTGCATGGTGTTGTAGGTGGGGCTCTTCATGTCGCCGTCCCACCAGTGATCAGGTGTGGTCTGGACGTATTGCAGACCCGTGCCGGGATTGGCGGCGGTGCCGAACGCGAACGGCAGCGTGAAGATGCCCATCGGGGTCTGCAGGTTGCCGTCGTGGCTCTGCGGGACCATGCCCCGGGAGCCGACGTGCGCCGGGATCCCGACCGCGACGGCGTCCCACCCTGCGGGCCCTCGCTGATACACGTCCATCTTGGCCGACGAACCACCAACGCCCACAACCGAAATCACCTGCGTGGCCGATCCCACCGAGTTGGCGAACCACGGAGTGACCACCGCGTTGCCGACGGGCGCCAGTGCCACCGCCAGCGCGGCAGCACACAGCAAAGCGAACAGTCGGCGCACCCGTCCATGGTCGAGAACCGCCCTCTGGAAGGTCAAGCCAGGGCGGGTCAAGGTTTGGGCACGATAGGGCTTCGGCTTTGAGACCCGGCCGACGCAAGCACTGGCGCGAGCAAGGGCACGCAGATCAGGAACCACAGCGCACCCAGCAACCACCCTGCGAGGACGTCGGTCGGGTTGTGCACGTTGAGCACCACCCGGCTCGCCCCGACGGTCACGACGATGACGGCACAGAGCACCTCGATCAGCCGCTGCCGCGCCACCCCCCACAGCCGGAACACCGCACACAGCCCCAGCGCACCGGCCATGGTGCCCAGCGCGTGCCCCGAGGGGAACGACCACGACGGTTCGTGTGCCAGCGCCGTCAGCGGCCGCGCCCGTTGGGCGATGTCCTTGGCGATCTCGGTGACCAGACCGGTCGCGGCGATGCCGATCAAGAGGAAGAGCGCGGTGCGGCGCTGTCGCCGTGCGAGCGCGACGAACGCGATCACCACCGCAATGATCCGGAAGGTCCAGGGTCCGAAGACGAAGGAGAACCACTGCCAGCCGACCACCCAGCCGGGATGTGCCGCACCGTACCGGTGCAAGGGCGCGAGCAGCGACGTGTCGAAAGCCGTCACCCAGGGCCATTGCGCTGCCCAGCCCACCCACAGCAGGGCGTAACCGATCACGGCCGCGGCCCCGATCAGCCAGCGGTTGCGGTTCGTCACCGGTCTCCTTCCGGGATGCGCTCGCGCGCTGGAAATTCGCTACCGCCCGGAACATAACTGTCACGGGCACGAAACAAACTGACCATAGCTTCGCTAACCATGACCCAAGACCTCAGCCAGGAGCCGCTGTCGCCTGCCGCTGTACCGGACGTCGATCAGGACCGGTTGACCGCGACACGCGAAACCTTGGAGGACTACACCCTCCGCTTTGCGCCGCGCAGTTACCGGAAATGGTCGACGCGCGTGGTCGGCATCTCGGCACTGGGCGGTATCGCCTACCTGGCCGACTTCGCGATCGGCGCCAACATCGGCATCTCGTACGGCACCACCAACGCACTGGCGGGCATCGCGATCTTCGCGGTCGTCATCCTGCTGACCGGGTTCCCGGTGGCCTACTACTCGGCCCGCTACAACATCGACCTCGATCTGGTGACGCGCGGCAGTGGCTTCGGCTACTACGGCTCGGTGGTCACGAACGTCATCTTCGCGACGTTCACCTTCATCTTCTTCGCGCTGGAGGGGTCGATCATGGCCCAGGGCCTCAAATTGGGCCTGGGCCTGCCGTTGTGGCTCGGCTATGCGGTGTCGACACTGATCATCTTCCCGCTGGTCATCTACGGCATGAAGGTGCTCTCGACGCTGCAGGTCTGGACCACCCCGCTGTGGCTGATCCTGATGGTCGCGCCGTTCGTCTACCTGCTGATCAGCCACCCCGAATCGGTCGGGCAGTTCTTCGCCTACCAGGGCAAGGACCACATCCAGGGCTTCGACATGGGCTCAACGCTGCTGGCCGCCGGCGTGTGTCTGTCACTGATCGCGCAGATCGCCGAGCAGAACGACTACCTGCGGTTCATGCCGCCGAAGACCCCGGAGAACAAGCGCTCCTGGTGGACCTGGATGTTCCTGGCCGGCCCGGGCTGGGTGTTCTTCGGCGCCATCAAGCAGGTCGTCGGCCTGTTCCTCGCCGTCTACCTGATCGCCAATGTCGCCGACAGCGCGGGCATCGCCAACCAGCCGGTGCACCAGTTCCTGTCGATCTACGAAAACTTCCTGCCGGGCTGGCTCGCCATGACCCTGGCCGTGGTGCTCGTGGTGATCAGCCAGATCAAGATCAACGTCACCAACGCCTACTCGGGCTCGCTGGCGTGGACCAACTCCTACACCCGCATCACCAACCACTACCCCGGCCGCCTGGTGTTCCTCGGCGTGAACCTGCTGATCGCGCTGATCCTGATGGAAGCCAACATGTTCGACTTCCTCAGCACCATCCTCGGCTTCTACGCCAACTGCGGCATGGCCTGGGTTGTGGTGGTGGCCAGCGACATCGTCTTCAACAAGTACCTGCTGAAGCTGTCGCCCAAGGAGCCCGAGTTCCGTCGCGGCATGCTGTACGCCTTCAATCCGGTGGGCTTCGGCTCGATGCTGATCGCGGCGGGCCTGTCGGTGGTGGCGTTCTTCGGTGGACTCGGCTCGGCGCTGACCCCCTACTCGCCGCTGGTGGCGATCGGGCTCGGTGTGGTGCTGCCGCCGATCATCGCCATCGCCACCAAGGGCAAGTACTACCTGCGCCGCACCGACGACGGCATCGACCTGCCGATGTACGACGAGCACGGCAACCCGTCCGACGCGCACCTGCTGTGCCAGAAGTGCCACCACGAGTACGAGCGGCCCGACATGCTGGCCTCGGCCGAGGGCGGCTACATCTGCTCGCTGTGCCTGGCCACGGACAAGACCGGAGAGCACGTCCTGCCCGCGCAGAACTGACGGCCGTCACCACCGACGCGGCGCCGAGTGTGAGACAACACGTCCACGCTCGGCGCCGTTTCTCGTGGGGCATTCACCCCCGGGGCCTACGCTGAAGGCATGGCTGTACTGCTGCGCAAGCTGCTCGGCATCGGCAACCTGCCCGATGACATCCGTGAGCAGCTCCAGGCCGAGGGGCTGCTGCACGTGGCCGAGTTCATCCCGGTGACGTTCCGGTTCTCCGGCCACGTCCCCGGCAAGGTCGCCAAGAGCACCCTCCGCAGCCTGGTGGGCGCATTGGTGATCACCGAGAAGCGGCTGCTCGGCACGCTGTCGTCGGTGCCGAAGAAGGGCGCCAAGACCGTCAACCACCTGTGGGACGCGCCCGCCGGCACCATGGTCCGTGCCGAGCTGGACGAGTCCGGTCTGCTGCTGGACGCCCCCGATCTCTCCGCGGTCGACCCGAGTTTCGAGGGTTCGATGTCGCTGCGCTACAAGACGCCGCTACCCGCCGACCTGCTGGCCGCGCTGCCGGCCCGGGCATTCACATTCGACGTGCCCAACAAATACGTGTACCTGGCCTGTGGGATGCCGCCCACCACCTGAATCAGCCGGCGCGTAGCGTCGGGCCGATGACGATCCGGTACGACGACGCACTGCGCGAGCAGATCGGGACGCACCTGGCCGGCCACCGCCGGCGGGTGGTCGACGACCCCACCAAGCGCCACGCCGCGGTGGCCATCGTGCTGGTGGACTCCGAGCGCGGTGAGGACCGGATCGACCCCGCCCCGGTCGACGAATGGATCGGTGGCCGGCCGCTGCCCGACCAGAATCTGGACGGCCGCATGGTCGACGTCGCCGGCGGCGCGGCGTTCCTGTTGTGCCGCAGGACGTCCCGGCTGAACTCGCATTCCGCGCAGTGGGCGCTGCCCGGCGGGCGCCTCGATCCCGGCGAGACGGTCGTGGACGCCGCACTGCGCGAGCTGCACGAAGAGGTCGGCATCAAGCTGGCGGAGGAATCCGTGCTGGGGCTGCTCGACGACTACGCGACGCGCTCCGGATACGTCATCACGCCCGTGGTGGTGTGGGGCGGCGGCCGGCTGGACCCGCAGCCGTCACCCGACGAGGTGCTGGCCGTGTACCGCGTCGGGCTGCACCAGTTGCAGCGGCCGGACTCGCCGCGGTTCATCTCGATTCCCGAGAGCGACCGTCCGGTGGTCCAGATTCCGCTGGGCAACGACCTCATCCACGCGCCCACGGGCGCGGTCCTGCTGCAGATGCGCTGGCTCGGGCTGGAAGGCCGGCCGGACCCGGTCGACGAGCTGGAGCAGCCGGTGTTCGCGTGGCGATGAGGCGGGCACGAATCATGCCGCACGAAACCGTTGAACAGTAAAGCAATTCGCGGTTTCATGGCTGATTTCGTGACCATGATCGCCAGGAGGTAGCCGACCCATGCCCCACACGCCGGGCCAGAACGTGCTGTTCGTGCACTGGCACGACCTCGGGCGCTACCTCGGGGCGTACGGTCACCACGACGTCAGCAGCCCGCGGCTGGACCAACTGGCCGCCGAAGGCATCCGCTTCACCCGGGCCCACGCCACCGCCCCGCTGTGTTCACCGTCGCGCGGTTCGATCTTCACCGGGCGCTACCCGCAGAGCAACGGGCTCGTCGGGCTCGCGCACCACGGGTGGGAGTACTACGCGGGCGTCCAGACGCTACCCCAACTGCTGTCCGAATCCGGTTGGCACACAGCACTGTTCGGAATGCAACACGAGACGTCGTTCCCGTCCCGGCTGGGGTTCGACGAGTTCGACGTGTCGAACTCGTTCTGCGAGTACGTCGTCGAACGGGCGGTGCAATGGCTCGAGGAACCACCACAGAAGCCGTTCCTGCTCACCACCGGGTTCTTCGAGACGCACCGGCCGTACCCGCGGGAACGCTACGAACCCGCGGCCAGCGACACCGTCAGCGTCCCGGACTACCTGCCCGACACCGACAGTGTGCGGGACGACCTGGCGGAGTTCTACGGGTCCATCGCCGTCGCCGACGCGGCGGTGGGGCAGCTGCTCGACGCACTCGAGGCCGGCGGACTGGATCGCAACACGTGGGTGGTGTTCCTCACCGATCACGGTCCGGCGCTGCCGCGGGCCAAGTCGACGCTGTACGACGCCGGGACCGGCATCGCCGTGATCGTGCGGCCACCGCGCGATACCGGCATCGAGCCACGGGTTTACGACGAACTGTTCAGCGGGGTGGATCTGCTGCCGACGCTGCTGGACCTGCTCGGGGTACCCGTTCCGGCCGCCGTCGAGGGGCTGTCGCATGCGGAGGCGCTGACCGGGGCCGGGACTCAGCCCGTGGTGCGCGAGGAGGTCTACACCGCCAAGACCTATCACGACTCGTTCGACCCCATTCGCGCAGTGCGAACAAAAGACTTCAGTTACATCGAGAACTATGCCTCGCGCCCGTTGCTGGACCTGCCGTGGGACATCGCCGACAGTCCGCCGGGCCGCGCGGTGCAGTCGGCCATCGGCGACCCGCGCCCCGCCCGCGAACTGTACGACCTGCACGCCGACCCCACCGAGCGGCACAATCTGCTCCTCGACGTGCAGCCCGAATATCACGCGGTGGCAGCGCAATTGGCCCTCAAGCTCAACACGTGGCGACAGCAGACGGGCGATGTCATACCCTCGGATTTCACCGGGACACAGATCTCGGACCGCTACACCGGGACGTATCTGAGCATCCACGGGCGCCCCGCGCGGAGCCGCTCGGCGGCGGCCTCCGACCGCGGAATCAACGCGGATTCGACGTCGCAAGACTAATACTCAGTGTGCGAAAAATCCCCTTCTGCAAGGGATTTCGGTGCAGGCTAGGCTCTTGCGCCATGACAGCACCGACGGCCTATCTGGTCCTCGCATCACAGCGCAGCGGCAGCACGCTTCTGGTCGAGTCGCTGCGCGCCACCGGGGTGGCCGGCGAACCGCAGGAGTTCTTCCAGTACCTGCCACACAGCAGCATGTCGCCGCAGCCGCGCGAGTGGTTCGCCGACACCGAGGACGAATCGATCCTGCGGCTCCTCGACCCGCTGATCGACGGCAGGCCCGAACTGGCGCCGGCGACCATCTGGCGCGACTACATCCAGACCGCCGGCCGCACACCCAACGGGATCTGGGGCGGCAAGCTCATGTGGAACCAGACCGCGCAGCTGCAACGACGAGCCAAGGACCTGCCGGACCGTTCCGGTGACGGGCTGCTGGCGGCCATCCGCGACGTCATCGGCTCGGACCCGGTGCTCATCCACATCCACCGGCCCGACGTGGTGTCCCAGGCGGTTTCGTTCTGGCGCGCGGTGCAGACGCGGGTGTGGCGGGGCCGCCCGGACCCGGTGCGCGACGCTCGCGCGGAGTACCACGCCGGCGCCATCGCCCACGTCGTGAAGATGCTGCGGGCCCAGGAAGAGGGCTGGCAGAACTGGTTCGCCGAGGAGAACGTCAACCGGATCGAAGTGCCGTATCCGGTGTTGTGGCGCAACCTGACCGAGGTCGTCGGCGATGTGCTGGAGGCGCTCGGTCAGGACCGCAGGCTCGCACCGAAACCGGTGCTGGAACGTCAGGCCGATCAGCGTTCTGACGAATGGGTGGAGCGCTACCGCGCCGAAGCCGAAAAGGAGGGGCTGCCGGTATGAGCACCACAGATACCCAGGTCGACGAACTCCGGCTGCTCGAAGCCGAGGCCGTGCACATCATCCGCGAGGTCGTGGCCGAGCTCGAGCGCCCGGTGCTGCTGTTCTCCGCGGGCAAGGACTCCATCGTCCTGCTTCGCCTGGCGGAGAAGGCATTTCGGCCCGGTCCGCTGCCATTCCCGGTGCTGCACGTCGACACCGGCCACAACTTCCCCGAGGTCATCGACTTCCGGGATCGCCGCACGACGGGCCAGGGGCACAAGCTGATCGTCGGGTCGGTGCAGGAGAGCATCGACACCGGCCGGGTGGCCGATCCGGGACCGGGGGCCTCGCGCAACCGGCAGCAGACCCGCACGCTGCTGGATGCGCTGGAGGCCGGCGGCTTCGACGCCGCGTTCGGCGGTGCCCGCCGCGACGAGGAGCGCGCCCGCGCCAAGGAACGCATCCTGAGCTTCCGCGACGAGTTCGGCCAGTGGGACCCGCGGGCCCAGCGGCCCGAGCCCTGGTCGCTGTACAACGGCCGCATCCGCAAGGGCGAGCAGGTTCGGGTGTTCCCGCTGTCCAACTGGACCGAGCTCGACATCTGGCGCTACATCGAGCTGGAAAACCTTGAGCTGCCGTCGATCTACTTCGCGCACGAACGGGAGGTGTTCGAGCGCGACGGCATCCTGCTCGCCGTGTCGGAGTACACCCAACCCGGTCCCGGCGAATCGGCGGCAGTCGAGTGGGTGCGCTACCGCACCGTCGGCGACCTCACCATCACCGGTGCGGTGCGGTCGAAAGCCGTCGACATCGCGAGCGTGATCACCGAGATCTCCGCTGCCACCGTGTCGGAACGCGGCGAGACCCGGGCCGACGACCGCACGTCGGTGGCGGCGATGGAAGACCGTAAGCGAGAGGGCTACTTCTGATGAGCACCAGGCAACTTCTGCGCATTGCCACCGCGGGCTCGGTCGACGACGGCAAGAGCACCCTGATCGGCCGGCTGCTGCACGACACCGACAGCCTGCCGCTCGACCACCTGGACGCCGTCACCGACGACGACGGTGTGGCCGACCTGGCAGCTTTGTCCGACGGCCTGCGCGCCGAACGCGAACAGGGCATCACCATCGACGTGGCCTACCGCTTCTTCTCCACCGAGTCCCGCAGCTACATCCTGGCCGACACCCCGGGCCATGAGCGCTACACCCGCAACATGTTCACCGGCGCCTCCAACGCGCACGTGGCCATCCTGCTGGTCGACGCCCGCGCCGGCGTGCTGCGCCAGACCCTGCGCCACGCCCGGATCGCAAAGCTGTTGGGCATCAAGCATTTCGTGGCGGCGGTCAACAAGATCGACCTCGTCGACTTCGACCAGGCCCGGTTCGACGCGGTACACGACGAGCTCGGCAAGGTCGCGGCCCGCCTGGGCGCGGTGGACCTGACCGTCATTCCGCTGGCGGCCAAGCTCGGCGACAACGTCGTGCACCGTTCGGAGAACACCCCGTGGTACGAGGGGCCGACACTGCTGGAATACCTCGAGGGCATCGAACTCAGTGCGCCACAACCCGAACCGGCCAAGCTGCGGCTGCCCATCCAGTGGGTGTCCCGACCCACCGCCGAGCTGCGCCGTCGCTACACCGGCCGGCTGACCGCCGGCACCCTGAAGGTCGGCGACACCGTGCTCAGCCTGCCGGCCGGCACCAGTTCGACCGTCACGGCTGTGGACACCCTCGACGACGACCGCACCACCGCCGTTGCCCCGCTGTCGGTTTCGATCGAGCTGGCCGACGACATCGACGTCGGCCGCGGCGACGTGCTCGTCAGCAGTGCCGAGAACGCCTCGGTGCCGGTACTCGCCCGCGAACTCGACGCGACGGTCTGCTGGTTCGCCGAGACCCCGCTGCGGGCCGGTGACCGACTGGCGCTCAAGCAGGGCACCCGCACCGTCCGCGCCACGGTGCAGGCGCTGCACACGCGACTCGACCCCGAGACGCTGGACGACATCGATCAGCCGGTCGAGTTGGTACTCAACGACATCGGCGCCGTCACGCTGCGGACCAGTTCGACCGTCATCGCCGACCCGTACCGCGACAACCGGGAGAGCGGCGCGTTCATCCTGATCGACGAGACGTCCAACGACACCGTCGGCGCCGGCACCATCACCGAGCCGCGCGAGGTGAAGCTCGGCACCCACTCGCGCAGCGACATCCGTTGGCACCATTCGTCATTGGACCGGTCCTACCGGTGGGCGCGGACCGGGCAGCGGGGCGCGACCATCTGGTTCACCGGGCTGCCGGCATCGGGCAAGTCGACGCTGGCCGTCGCGGTCGAGCGGGCGCTGGTCGAAAGCGGGCAGGTGGCCTATCTGCTCGACGGCGACAACATCCGGCACGGGCTGTCCGACGACCTGGGATTCTCGGCCGGTGACCGGGCCGAGAACATCCGCCGGGTGGGTCACCTGGCCCGGCTGCTGGCCGACTCGGGTGTGGTGGCGCTGGCCTCGCTGGTGTCGCCGTTGAAGTCGGACCGCGACACCGCCCGCGAGCTGAGCACCGTCGCCAAGTTGCCGTTCATCGAGGTCTACGTGTCCACCCCGCGCAGCGAGTGCGAGCGCCGCGACCCCAAGGGCCTGTACGCCCGGGCCAAGGCCGGTGAGCTGCGCGGCCTGACCGGCGTGGACGCCCCCTACGAGCCGCCGGAGAACCCGGATCTCGTCGTCGACACCACCGGCGCCGACATCGACACCCTGGTCGCCCAGGTGCTCGGGGCGCTCAACACCCTCCGCTGACCAGGGATTTGTGCACGTTTTTCCGCGGTCGGCGCGGAAAATCGTGCACAAATCCCCGTGGCGGTGTCCCCCGATCGGGGGACAGTGAATTCATCCTGTTGAGGGCCCGGCTGGTGGACAGACGGCCGGGCCCTGCTGCGGGACTCTTGAGTCAACACCGGATCACCCCGGATACGACATCAAAAGCCCACAGCAGCAGGAGAATTCAGATGAGCATCGTCACCCGCTGGGTCAGCTACTTCATCATCGTCATCGGCCTGACCGTCGCGCCCGGCCTCATCGCGATCGGCCTGGCCACGTCCGCTCACGCCGCGCCCTCCACCACCTCGAGCTCAGTGCACCAGGTGTTCGCGCACCAGAACAACGCGCCCCAGCCCGGGACCCCGATTCAGCACCAGTACCAGCAGATTCACTGATTCACGTCTGGGCGACCACGAAGATCCGGCGGAACGGGAAGAACGTCGTGCCGTCGGGCTGGGGCGGGTATGCCTGCGCCAGCAGCGGGATGATCGCCTGCCGGTACCGCTCCCAGGCGTCGACGGTGAGCCGGGAGCGGACGTCGGTCAGCGCGGTGCCGGTGATCCAGTCCAGCACCGGTGTGGCACCGGTCAATTGGTGCAGATAGGTCGTCTCCCAGGCGTCGACGGTGCACCCCGCGGCGGTCAGCAGCGCGGCATAGCCCGCCGGGTCGTCGACCACGTTCGTCTCGCGGAACCGGATGTCGGCCAGCGCCTCGGCGAACTCCGGATACCGGGCGACCTCCCGCACCGCCCGATGTGACGGCGAGTCGAAGTTGCCGGGCACCTGAAAGGCCAGCCAGGCACCCTTCGGCAGTTCGGCGGCCCACCGCCGCAACAGGTCGCGGTGCTCCGGAACCCATTGCAGCACAGCGTTACTCACCATCACATCGGTGTCGGCCGCGGGCGCCCAGTCGGCGGCCGCCACCACCCGGGCGTCGACGCCGCGTGCCCGGGCCGCCTCGACCATCTCCGGTGAGTTGTCCACCGCTTCGATCACCGCGCCGGGCCAGCGCTCCGACAGCGTGGCAGTCAGATTCCCGGGGCCGCAGCCCACGTCCGCCACGCGCCGGGGTGCCTGGGCACCGACGCGCGCGAGCAGGTCGTAGAAGGGCCGGCCGCGGTGGTCAGCGAAGGCGAGGTAGGTGTCTGGATTCCACACATCCCCATCCTGCCGCCGGGTCCTGGCGCGCGCCTGCCATTCTGTTGGGTGATGGACGATTCAGTACGCGACTTCTGGCAGTCGCTGGCCCTTCCCGGCCTGATCGACGTGCACACCCATTTCATGCCCAAGAACGTGATGGACAAGGTGTGGAAGTACTTCGACAGCGCCGGGCCGCTCACGGGCCGCACCTGGCCCATCACCTACCGCACCGAGGAGCAGCACCGGCTGGAGACGCTGCGTGGTTTCGGGGTGCTGGCGTTCACGTCGCTGGTCTATCCGCACAAGCCCGACATGGCCGCCTGGCTGAACCAGTGGGCCGCGCAGTTCGCCGCGCAGAACCCCGACTGTCTGTCGACGGCGACGTTCTTCCCGGAGCCCGGCGCAGCTGACTACGTGGCCGAGGCCATCGCCGGCGGCACCGAGGTTTTCAAGGCGCACGTCCAGGTCGGCGCCTATCACCCCGCCGACCCGCTGCTCGACGACGTGTGGGGCGCCATCGACGAGGCCGATGTCCCGGTGATCATCCACTGTGGTTCCGGCCCGACGCCCGGCGCGCACACCGGCCCAGGCCAGATCCGCACCGTGCTGGACCGGCATCCGGGTCTGAAGCTCATCATCGCGCACCTGGGCATGCCCGAATACACGGACTTCCTGGACCTCTGCGAACGATTCGACGGCGTGCACCTGGACACCACCATGGCGTTCACCCCGTTCATCGAGGAGTCCATGCCGTTCCCGCCTGCCGAATTGCCCCGGCTGGCTGCGCTCGGTGACCGCATCCTGTTCGGCAGCGATTTCCCCAACATCCCGTACCGGTACGGCGAGTCCCTCGAGGTGCTCAGCAAGGTGGCCCCGGACGACGACTGGCTGCGAAAAGTGCTGTACCACAACGCCGCCAGGCTGTTCGATCTCGAAGATCGGCTGACGGGCGCCGAGAACCGGGGTTAGCATCCGAACGTGAACAATCCGCACGGCGATGCGTTCAACCCACCCGTCCCGGTCCCCGACGTGCCGGGCGCGGATGCCACCGCCCGCGGACTGCCGCGCCGGTCCGACCTGACGTGGCAACAGAAGCTGATCGTCGACTCCTCGGCCGTGGCTGACCTGGGCCTTCGTACGGCGCTGGCCTCGGTGATCGGCGCCGGCATGGTTCCGCGGATGGCAGCGTCGGCGGTGCGCAACCGGGCCGGCGACGACCCCGACGCCCTGCGGTTCTATGCCGAACTGGCCGCCACCAAGGACCCCGGGCAGTGTTTCCCGGCGCCCAGTGGTCCGCCGCAGGTGTCCGCGCGTCCCGCCGGCGCCGTCGCGCAGTGGGTCGCGCGCGGCCAGGTGCAGAACATCTGGTTCCAGAGCAGTTACGACGCCGTGTATCCCGGCATGCGGGACCGGCGACGCGGCTATGCGCGCAACAACGTGGTGCATGCCCAGCATTGGCGGCACGACGACGGTCCGCGTCCCACACTGTGCGTGATCCACGGGTTCATGGGCTCGCCCTACCTGTTCAACGGCTTGTTCTTCTCGCTGCCGTGGTTCTTCCGGTCCGGGTATGACGTCCTGCTCTATACCCTGCCGTTCCACGGGCCGCGGGCCGAGAAGGGCTCTCCGTACAGTGGCTACGGCTTCTTCATGGACGGCGTCCCCGGTTTCGCCGAGGCCATGGCGCAAGCCGTGCACGACTTCCGTTCCGTGCTCGACTATCTGGAACACGCCGGCGTCGATCGCATTGCCCTGACCGGGATGTCGCTGGGCGGCTACACCTCGTCGCTGATCGCCTCGGTCGACGACCGCATCCAGGCCGTCATCCCGAACGTTCCGGTCGTGACACCGGACCGCACGGTCGACGAATGGTTCCCGGCCAATCTGCTGGTCAAGCTGAGTAATCGGTTGGCCCACACCGACGAGGACCTGATCGCCGCTGCCGGGCAGTACCACTCACCGCTGAACTACACGCCGCTGGTGCCCACGGATCGACGGCTGATCATCGCCGGTCTGGGCGACCGCCTGGCGCCGCCGCAGCAGGCCGAATTGCTGTGGGAACACTGGGATCGCTGCGCGTTCCACTGGTTCCCCGGCAATCACATCCTGCACGTCAGCCAGCCCGACTATCTGCGCCGCATGACCAAGTTCATGAGCCCGTTCATGTTTGGCAGCGACCGGCAGGCCGGGCAGGTGCGTCCCGCCCGCTGATCCTGCGGGTGGGGCGCTCCCTACTCGAACCTTCAGGCCCTGGCCGCAGACTCAACGGCGGTGCCGAGTCCGGACAGCTCCTCGAGCAATTCCGTGGTCAGCACACCCGGCCGCGTACCGAGGCCGCCGGCCGACGCCGGGGCCATCGCCGCGAGCAGTGGCCCCTGCCGGCCCGACTCGCGCGCCAGACCCGCGACCGCCGCCGCGGCGGGAGCGTTGGCCGTGCGCACCGCGCAGGCCGCGGAAATCGCTGCGCCCGGTGCGAACTCGAGCACCGTCCACAGCTCTGTCGTAGCGGACAGCTCGGCCAGGCATTCCGGCAACCCCTGATCTGCGGGCAGCCCGTAGGCCGTCAGGTAGCCGTCGCCGTCGACAACTGCGCGCCACTTCTCGCGCGCGCCTTCCGACTTCGGCGCAGGCGCCGCGTCCGTGACCGCGACGGGGACGCCGGCCTCGCGGAGTTGGTCGGCAAGCCGGCGGGCCACCTTCTCCGCAGTGTCCGCGAGCGGCAGCTCCGACGACCGCGCCTGCAGCGCAGCAAGATTCGACGCGGCCGACACCGTGACGCTGACCCACGCGCTGCGCGCGTCGTCGAGCCGGCGTTCCGTGACGCGCACCGAGTCACACCGCACGCCGTAGCGGTCCACATAGGACGCGACAAGAGGCAATGCGTCGTAAGGGAATTCACCGGCTTCCAGCACCACGGTGACCTGACCGGCCGCCGGCCGTGTGGCGCCGCGGCGGTTCCGGCGCCACACCGCGAGGCGACGGGACACCATGGTGGTGAAGAACATTCCGCGCCACCAGGCGAACACCAGCAGCACCACGGCGACTGCGATGCCCAGGATCCACTTCTGCGGCGTCGTGTGCCACGGGTACGTCATGACCGCCGGGATGATCGCCAGCAATGCCAACGTGATTCGGGCCGTCATCGGGCGCCGTCCTTTCTTCGGTACGCGACCAGGGCGATCAGCGCGGCGATCGCCAGCACTGCCGCACCGGTGAACGCGATGGTCCGGGGCGTGGTGTCCGTGGGCGCCGGCTCGGGCGGCATGGCCACCGCAACGGATTTCGGCGCCGGGGCTGTCGCCGGCAGGTCCCAGGTCAGTGCCGCAACCGGGTCGACGACGCCGGCGCCCACCAGGTTCGACGGCGAGCGCGCGGCACCGTGCGCGGTGGCGGTCAGGCGGTGCGTGACGTCAGCCGCGTTCAGCGCGGGAAATCGGCTGCGTACCAAGGCGGCAACACCGGCGACATAGGCGGCGGCGTAGCTGCTGCTACGCAACGGGAACAGGTCGCCACGCTCGTTGGGCAGTGCGTTGGCCAAGCCGTTCGCCCCGGTCGACGAGACGTTCTCACCGGGTGCCGCGATGCCGACCCACGGCCCGGGGGTGGTGAAGTCCGACGGTTGTCCGGCGGCGTCGAGCGATCCGACCGACAGCACGTACGGCTGCCACCAGGACGGGATGGACACCGACTTCACCCCGGCCCAGTTGCGCGGGTCGGCCGCGTTGCCGGGGTTGTCGAGGGGGTTCGCCTCGCACGACGGGCCGCCGGCGAGGCCGGCCCGATCGTTGCCTGCGGCGGCGACGATCACCGCATCCTTCTCCTGCGCAGCGTATTTCAGTGCCGCGCCCAGTTCGGTCTGGTCGACCGGCCGGTCGGCGGGCAGGCAGGTGACGGCCGTGATGGCGATGACCTTGGCGCCGCGGTCGGCGGCATGCACCACGGCCCGGGCCAGTGACGCGACCGCGATGGTCGCGTACGCCGCGGCCGGGTCGCCCCCGTTGCCGCGGGGCGCGTACCGCTCGGACGTCTGACGGATGGCGAGGATGCGGGCGCCCGGCGCAACGCCGGAGAACCCGTCCGCGCCCGGCTGACCGGCGATCAGACCGGCGACGAGAGTCCCGTGGCCGTCACAGTCGGTGAGTCCGTCGGTGTTCGCCACGAAGTCACCGCCGGCCTCCACATTGGGCAACCGCGGACCGGGATACACGCCGGTGTCGATGACCGCCACCGTCTGTCCGTCACCGCGGCTGAACGCCCAGGCGCCCGGCACGTTGAGCAGGGTATGGCCCGGACCCGGCGCGCCCGGATCGGTGCCGGGCAGCACGCCGGCGGTGACGCACTGCCCACGCTGCCCCATCGCCGCGACGGGACCGACGCTGCCCGACGGCGGCGCCGCATGCTCGTCGACGTGCGGCGGCACGATGGCACCGGCGGCCGGTACCAGTGCGGTCGGCACTACTGCGGCGGTGGCGGCGAAAACGGCTGTCAGGACGGAGATTCCGCGCCGGATGGCCACCATCACCGGTTGATGACCCAGGCGAACAGGCCCACCAGGTAGGCCAGCACCGGGATCAGTGAAGCGTCCAATGCCGTCGCAGCGAAGCCGACCAGACGACGCATCGGCAGCGAGTAGGTCTGCGGGTCGGCCACCTGGGGGTTCAGGGCAGCCACCACACCGACCGTCACGAGCGCGGCGAGCACACCCAGCGCCCACCAGGCGTTGGCGTAGTGGCCGCCGCCGGCGAACAGCGTAAGCAGCACGGCCGCAAGCAGATACGGCTGGCCCAGCAGCCACACCTTGCACGGCACCGAGTCCCAGATGCGGGCCCGCAGCGCTGTCGCCAGCGCGGCGGCGCCGACCACGTACCACGCCCACGGCGACGGGTGCGCCCCCGCAACCAGAACCACCGAACCAGCGGTCAGGGTCAGCACGGCACCGGCGAGGAAGCCGGTCTGGTGGGCGTCGCACACCCGGACCCGGCGCGGCAGATCGGCCAGCACGGACCGCGGCAGCGCCGACGGCGTCGGGTCACCCGGCGCCGGGATGTTCGGCACCGGGAAACGCGCCCACAGCGTCGACAGCTGCGCGGCCTGGACCATGACGAGCAACGCGAAAACGATGAGCACGGCGCCGATGACAGCGTTGCCCAGCTGCCAGATCGAAGCGGCGCCACCGACGATCACGCCGGCGATACCGAGGACGGTCGTGGCCGTGAAGGCCGCGATGGCCTGCCCGCCGACGGTGATGCTGATGATCGACCACGCCGCGACCGCTGCCGCGCCGAGCAGCAGGCAAGCCGGACCGGACGGGCCGGGGACCGCCAGCGCGAAGGCCGCGCCGACCGGTAGCAGGGCGGCCAGGCTCAGGGCTGTCGCCAGCCGCGGCATGGCGGGCCGGGTCAGCAGGGCCGCCGCAACGGTCAGCACCGCCACGCCCACGACGGTGAACAGCCCGGCCGGTTGGCCGGTGCGTACCCGTACGAAAGTCGCCAGCGCGGTGGCAAGCACCGTCAAGGCCACGACGGCCCACGCCGCGAAGCGCCGGATATGTGCATTGCCCCAGGGGTTTTCGCGCGCGGCGGAGAAGATGGCAGCGGCATCGGCGATGTCCTCGACAATGCGCGGGGCCGGCGGACCGGCGGGCACCGGCTGCAGCGCCAGCAGGTCACCGTCGACCACACCGACCGTGTCGAGGGTCGCGTCGAGGCTGTACGCCGCACCGCCCAGCGGCGCCAGCGACAGCTCTGCGGAGCTTGCGGAGTCGGGGGTCCCGTTGACTCCGATGATGCGCCGCACCGCGGGCACGATCTCGCGCAGGGGCAGGCCCGCCGGGAGGGCGACATCGGTGAGTCGCCCGCGACCACCCTGCTCGTCGCCCGCGGCGAGCACCGCGACCCGCACAATCGGCATCGCAGTACTACCAGACGTGTTGGGGGACATTTTCTTTCCGTTCTCCAGTCGAGGTCTCGAAGTCTCGGGTCAGGTTCGCCGTGGGGAACCAGGGACCGTCGGGCAGCGTCGCGGTCAACCGCTGCACCGCAGCGGTGACGGCGAGGTCGGTGCCCGGGGCGAAGTGTGAAATCCAGGTGCCGTCAGCGGCTTTCACCGGCGCCACGACGACGCGGCCCGCGGCGGTGTCGACGATGCTGACGCCGACGTCGGTGCTGATCCGGTGACCGTCACGGTGGTCGCCCGCGACGATCTCCACGTAACTGCGGCCGGGCGCGAACGCGGCCCGCACGACGGCATGCGCCGACGGTGGGATGCCGAGGTGGTCCATCACGTCGTCCAGCGAGTCGCCGCGGCGCAGCCGTTCGTCGGCCTTGGCCCCGATGTGGGCGGGCATCGCGAACTCGTCGAACCGGGCGGGCACGCGGCCGGACAACCCTGCCGTGAGCACCGGCACCAGCGCATCGGGGGACGCGACGGTCAGTTCAGTACAGGTCATCAGGTGCTCGCTGCGCAGTACCGCCACGGTCAGGTCGCCGCTGCGCACGAGAATCCCGCGCAGCATGGCGCCGGCTCCGGACACCCATCGCAGTTCCAGCCAGCGCCGGGGCCGGCATACGGCCCGAATCCATTGCGCGACAGCGGGATGCACGGAGCCGTCGGCGGACAGCACCCCCATCCGCGTCAGCGCGGTGACCTGGTCGGCATCGAAACCGTTCTTGGCGGCGGGGTCGCTGTAGGGCTGCGTGATGGCCAGCACCCACGGAAATCCCCCGGCGCCCAGACGGTCCGCGAGGAACCAGGCTTGCTCCGCGGTCAGTTCGACCGCGGAGACCGGGATTCCGGCGCGTTCCGGGTCACCGAGCGACCCGGAACGCGCCGAAACCGTTGGACCTAAACCCACTTGGCGCCTTCGGCGCTGTCACGTGCGCTCATCGACAGCGTGTTGGTCTCGTGGGTGCTCGCCATCGCGCGGTAGGCGTGGACGAGTTCTTCCATCGCGGTGTTCCACTGGGCCTGCCACGCCTGGTAGCTGGTTCCGGTGTCACCCTGCCAGGCACCGGCCAGGGCGGCCTGCTCGCTGGCGATGTCGAGACCGACGGCGTGCAGGGCACCCGCGTAGGCGGTCATCTCGCCGGCGTGGGCCAGCATCGCCGGGTAGTTGTACATGATCTGGGACATGGGATCTCCTCGCTCCTGGGTATCTGGGTCGGGTTGCGGCGGCTAGACCGAGGTGTAGGTGCCGGCCGCGGCGGTGTCCTGCGCGACGTAGGTGCCGGCCGCGTCGCCCAGGTTGGCCTGTGCGATGTCGAGCAAGGTGTTGACCTTGGCAGCGACCGCCATGAAGCGGACGTGTGCGGCCTGGAAGGCAGCCGCCGAGTCACCCTGGTGGAAGCCCTGGGCCGACTGCGCGGCCTGCTCGGCCTGGCCGATGGTGCTGCGCATCAGTGCGGCCTTCGCGGAGAAGGTCGACTCGGAAGCGATCAGCTGGGGGATGTGTGCGTCGAGCATGCTCATGGTGATTCCTCTCGGGGATCGTCGGCGATTCTGTTGGTGGTCAAATCTTTTGGGTCCGCAGGCTCAGCGGTCGGCACCGCCTTCCGTGTCCCAGCTGCCGGGCAGCATGGGCTCGGTGACACCGCCTCCGAAACCGTTGCCGGTCAGGCGGTTCAGGCCTGTCGCCTGCTGGTCCTGGCGGGTCAGCGTGCCGCTGAAACCGATCGGCCCGGCACCGCGGGCCGAGGCCAGCACATCGGCGCGTGGCGCCCTGTCCGCGCCGGCGTCGTCCCCGAAGTCGGGATCGACCTCGGAGTTCATGTCCATGTACTCGTCACGGACACCCCGCTCTTTCGCCGCACGACGGCGACGGGCCCGGCGACGCTCGGTCGCGGCGGCGGCAGCGGCTGCCGCGGCGGCGGCCGCGATACCGGATGCCGGTGCCGGCGCGGTGGCGCCGTCCCGCAGGGTCGGGGTGAAGCCCGGCCCCGGATCGTCGACGGCCACCGCATACGCCATCAGCGGCGCCGGTGCGGCCGGTGCGGGGGCCGCGACCGAAGTCGGCGCGGGCGCAGGCGCGCTCGCCGGCGAGGCCGGGGTGGCCGGCACCGTCGGGGCGACGCTGACCACCGGCATCTGGTGGTCGGCAGTCTGTAACTGCGGCGGCGGCGGGAAGGCATCGGCGACTTCGGGATCCGGCACGTAGTCGGGTTCGAGCAGCGCCAGCAGGCCCAGGCTGGACAGACCGACGGCGATCAGTGCCGGCCCCCACAACGGTGCCGACAGCATCGCACCCCAGGTGCCCCAGCCGACGGGCTGGAAGAACGCCTGATAGCCGAGCGCGAAAAGCAGTGGCCCCCAGGTGGTCAGCGCTTCCGACGGGTTGGTCAGGAAGTCGAAGATCATCTGCTGGATCTGGCCCAGCGGATCCTGCAGGAACTTCCAGATCAGATCGCCACCCGGCAGCGTCTTGATGTAGTTGTACAGATAGTCGGTGATCGCGTTCGACGCATCCAGCGACGAACCGGCGTCCGCGGCCTGCAGCTGGGCGCCCGCCTGCGTCGCGCCGGCCGACGCGGTGCCGGCCTCGCCGACGCCGGCCGCCAGCATCATCGGTGCCGGCGTGGTCGTCGGAGTCGCCGCCACCGCCGCGCCCGACACCGCCTGGTACGTCCCCATCACGGTCGCGGCCTGCAGCCACATGCGCGCGTAGTCGGCTTCGTTCAGCGCGATCGGAATCGTGTTGATACCGAAGAAGTTCGTCGCGACCAGCGCCGCGTTCACGACGTGGTTGAGAGCCAATTCGGGAAGCGTCGGCATCGCGGCCAGGGCGGTGGTGTAGGCCGCGGCGGCGGTCTCGTGCTGTACCGCGTTGGCAGCGCTGTTGGCGCTGGCCTGGGCCAGCCAGGTCAGATACGGCGCGTGGGAGGCGAGGTACTGCTCGGCGCTCGGCCCTTCCCACGCCCCCGCCTGGACTTCACCCAACAACGCGGTGAGTTCGGCTGCGGCCGAGGCATATTCGGCGCTCAGCGACTGCCAGGCAGCCGCCGCGGCCAGCAGGGAGCCCGGACCGGGTCCGCTGGAAAGCAGCGTCGAATGGACTTCGGGGGGCAGCGCCATCCAGATGGGGGCGGTCATGTCAGCCCAGGACCGTGACGTACGTGGCGGCGGCTTCGGCGTCGCCAGTCGCGTAGCTGATTCCGGCTTCGGTGACACCACCACCGGCGCGGCCGAGCTCGGTGACGCCCTGTGTCGCGACGGCCTCGTGCTCGGCGCCGTGGGCGCTGAGGCTGATCGCCGTCTGCAGTGACACTGGATCCGCGGCGGGCGGGATCACCGCGGTGACCGCGGGGGCGGCCGCGGCGTGGGCCGCGGCAAGCCGAGCGGTGAGCGCCTCGACGGCGGCACCGGCTGCGGTCAGTCCTTCGGGAACGACGCGCAAGGTCATCAGTGGAACTCCCCTCGTTGTGTTCCGGTGGGCCGCCCCGTGATCGGGTCGGCCACCAGCGGATTGATCAACTGGACGTATGTGGCCTCGTCGCTGTCGCCGAGCACCATGGCCCGACCGGCCGGCAGCCGGTTGAACCGGTGGCCGCGGATGCGGCCGCTGTCCTGCGGGTTGCCGGACAGCATGACGGTGGTCGCCTGCAGCTCGTTGAGCCTGCGCAGCAACGGTGCCGTCATCACCGCGTGGGCCGAGCCGGCGGCCCGGGCGGTGACGATCACGCGCAGACCCAGTTCGGACGCCTGGGACAGCAGCCCCAGCAGTGCCGTCCAGGGCCGCTGGCCGACGAACGGACCGCTGACCGCCGGGGCATCCGGGATCTGGTCGACGTCGTCGATGATCAGGTAGTGCAGGTGATTGCCCTGCCCGTTCCGGTAGGTCCATCCGCTCAGTTCGGCAGCCGTCAGACCCGCTGGGGGCCTGCGCTTTTCGAGCAGCGCCGCCAGACCGAGCATCGCCGGGGTGACCCGGTCGACGTTGGGCGTGTACTCGTTGTCCGGGAACAACGGCTCGTCCACCAGGTGCAGCCTGCGGTCGACCACCGTGAACGCCACCGACTCTGGTGTGGAGTTGTCCCGGACCGTGCGGATCAGGTGCCGCAGCAGCGTGGTCTTGCCGGACTTGGCATCGCCCAGCACCATCAGCAGCGGGTTGGCGGCGAAGTCGACCGAAACCGGTGCCAGGTCCTGCTCGCGCTGACCGATGACGACCGTCTCGGGGCTGTGATACAGGGGCGCAAGGGTTTCCGGGGCCAGGTCCGTCGGCAGCAGGCGCACGGGCGGCGCCGTCTGCCCCGGGTACCGGGCGTTGATGGCGGCGATCGCACCGAGATCCGGTTCGGCGAACAGGAAGTGCTCGGCCGCCATGGTCAGGCCGCGGCCCGGCTGATCGGCAGGGACGCCGTCGGCAGGGCGAGTCAGCGCCGCCACCCCCGGCGTTCCCGCGGACCGCACATTGCTGTCACGCGAGTCGGCCAGCTTGAGTTCGAGCCGCAGACCCAGGCCGTCGCGCATCGCCAGCGGCACCTCGAGCCAGTTCGGCGTCGTGATGACCACGTGGATGCCGTAGGCCATACCGGTGTTGACCAGTTCGGTCACCTTGGACAGCAACGGGTTACGGGTGTTGAACATGTCGGTGTTGTCCCGGCTGAACGCATACAGGTTGTCGATCACCAGGAACACGTCGCCGTAGCCGTCATCGCGCAGATCGCCGTCACCCGCGGCGGCGCGGGCCTGACGGGACGCCAGCAACTGCTCCAGTTCACCGAAGGTGCGACGGATGCGCTCGGGTTCCAGCGGCGAGGCGACGCTGCCGACATGAGCCAGCGGCTTGAGCGAGCGCAACCCGCCACCGCCGTAGTCGAGGCAGTAGAACGTGACCGCGCGCGGCGAGTGCGTCGCAGCCGCCGACAGGACGAACGTCTGCAGTGCCGTCGACTTCCCGGACTTCGGCCCACCGTGGATGAGCAGGTTGGCGGCTGCCGACGTGGCATCGAAGACCAGCGGATCACGGCGCATCTGGAACGGCCGGTCGATCTCGCCCAGCGGCCACCGGCCGTGGCCGGCAGGAATCTCGGTGCCGGCCAACAGCTCCGGCAGCGCGATCGGCTCGTCGAGCGGGGCCAGCCAGAGGCGCGGCGCCTGCGGACCGTACTGCGCCAACTGCTCGCCGATGGTGGCGACAAGCTTGCGGGGCGGACGCAGATCCGGCGCCGTATCGGTGACGATCACCGTGTCGGGAGCCGGGGTGACGTGGCCCGCCGGGAACAGCTGCGGCTGCGGAACCGCATGCACGACAACCGCTTTCTCGGCGCGTGGCGGGTCGTAGATGCCGTCCACATAGGTGCTGCGGAACTTGACCGGCACCGCACCCGGCGTCGGGACCAGGAAGCCCTCGCCCTTGTGCTCCGGACCGGCTTCGATGTGGTACGCGTCCTCGACGCCGATGATCTGCCGGCTGATCGACGGGCTCGCGACCTTCAGACCGATGCGGTAGGAGGTGTTCTTGTCGATGTCCTTGATCCGGCCCACGTCCAGCGTCTGCGACGCGAACAGGATGTGGATGCGGAACGAACGGCCCTTGCGGGCAACGTAATCGAACAGCTCGGCGTACTCGGGATGGTCGGCGAGCATCAGGGAGAACTCGTCGGCGACCACCAGCAGCGTCGGGATCGGCGGCAGGTCGTGCCCGGCAGCCTGCGCTGCCTCGTACTCCAGCACCGAGTTGAAGGCGCTGCCCTGCACGCGGCGGCCGGCCTCCATCAGCAGCTGCTCACGCCGCGCCACCTCACCGCGGAGCGTGTCCGCGAACCGGTCGGCCAGCGAGCGCTTCTCGGCCATGTTCGAGATGACGGCGACCACCTGCGGGAAGCCCCGGAAGATGTCGGCGCCGGCCTCGCCCTTGAAGTCGGCGTAGATCACGATGAGACGCTCGGCCGAGTGAGTAGTCAACAGCGACAACAGGATCGACATCAGGGTCTGCGACTTGCCCGAGCCCGTCATACCGATCATCAGACCGTGCGGGCCCATGCCGCCTTCGGCCTCGTCCTTCAGGTCGAACATCAGCGGCTCACCGGTGGCGGTGACGCCGATGGGCACCCGGAGCTCTTCGGCGCGCGAGCGCGGCGCCCACAGGCCGGCGACGTCGAGCGCCGCCGCATCCGGGATTCCCAGCAGCGTGCCGAAGGTGGCCAGGCCGGCGCCCGTGCTCCGGGCCCGGTTCGGGTTGGAGTCCCAGCGGGCGAGGCCGCGGGCCAGGTGTGCCGCGGCGTGCGGCGAAAGGTCATCGGCGACATCGAAGTACGCCTGCCAGCCGGCCGCGGCCCACCGCTCGATGCGGCCGTCGGACACGCGCAGCACCGGGCGGTCGGGGTCCGGGTACTCCGGCTGTTCCGTACCGCGCTGCAGCACCGTGACACCGGCCAGGCCGGCTCGCGGCAGCAACTCACCGAGGTCGGCGTCGGGATCGTCGACGACGATCAGCAGATGCCGCTGCGGCGTGGTGTCGACGGCACCGAACGGTTGCCGGTCGCCGAGCTCACCGGACAGCAGACCGGCGAGCTCGGGGACGCTCGCGGTCAGGTAGCGGGCCGGGCCGACACCGTCGATCTGGCCGGGAATGTCACTGTGCGGCAGCCACTTCAGCCACGACCACGACTCCGATTCCAGTGTCTCGGCGTCCGCCGTCGCCAGGCCGATGCCCAGCAGCGCCGGGTCGTGCCACGTCACCGCTTGCGCGATCCAGGCCCGCAGCGCGCCCCGTACCTCGTCGGCATCGCCGAGCACGGTGATGCGCGAAACCTTGGCCAGGTCGATACCACCGGGCACCGCGGGCACCGTCCGCTGCACGTCGAGCAGCCCGCGCAATGCGCTGTGCGACACCGGCTCCAGATCGATCTCGGCCGCGGTGTCCTTGACCTGCAGCACCGTCTCCAGGCGAGCGTCGTGCAGCCCTGCACGCACCACCAGGTAGTCGGCGTCATGCGGATCGCGCTCCCACTGGCGGCGGGTGCCCGCGATGGCGGCCAGCTGGTCGGGCGCGGGGTGGGACCACTCGAGGGCGGCGCGCTGCTCGGCAGCCTGGGTCCGCACGTTGTCCCGCACCACCGACAGGTAGCGCAGGTAGTCGGCGCGTTCGGCGTCGACCTCTTCGGTCCGGGTCTTGTTGTCCGAACCGCGGTAGAAAGCGGTGGCGGCCAACAGGAGTACGAAGGGGAAGAACAGCGTCTGCGGCGAGATGACGCGCATGCCGGTGGCCACCAGGGCCACGACCATGCCGACGATCAGGATGACGATGAGGTAGGGCAGCACCCGGCGCAGCAACGACGGCGGCACCAGCCGCGGCAGTTCCGGCGGCGGCTCGATGGTGATGACGCTCGCGCGGGTTGCCGGGACGGGCAGCCGGCGCCGCGCTTCGAAGATCAGACGGCTCACGGGTTCTCCCTCACGGCGATTTCGACTGCCGGGCTCGTCCGGGTGGGCACGAGCGCCGGGATCTGCAACGCGTCACTCCGCGACAAGGTCGGGCCGGGCGCGAACTGGCTGAGGATCGACCACGGCACCGGCAGCGGTGCTGCGGTGAGTCCCAGCGCGGCAGGAGTTTTCCGGTCGGCACTGGTGGCATCACCTTCGGTGGAGATGCCGTAGCGGACGCCGGTGTCGCTGATCCAGTAGCCGGACAGCGCCGGGGTACCGCCCTGACCGGTGGCCTGGACGTAGTACCCGGTGCCCGGGGTCACCGCGACGCGCTGTGCGGTGCCGGCCGGTCCGGCCAGGGCCACGGAGTGCGCGTCGGCGGGCAGCGGCAGCGTGGCCCCCGCCAGCAGGGTGAGCGAATTGGTCGTGGCGCCATCGTGTTTGGTCCAGCGAGCACACGTCAGCGGCGCCTTGGTGGCATCGACGACGGTCAGCGGGCGCTCGGGGTACGCCGCGGTGTTGATCGCCGTGGAGACCGGGATGCGGGCGACCTGGTCGGCGGACAGGCGCGGGGGCTGCTCGAGACCGTAGGAGTCGGTGTTGCGCAGAATCGCCGCCACGACCTGTGAAATCGGTTGCAGGCCATCATCGAGTACGGCGTAGTAGCGCACCGCGTTGTCGGTGGCGGCCTCCGTGGTGACGGCGGTGACCACGGCGCCGACGGGCGCCGGAACCGGCAACGGGTAGGGCGTCGGCTGGCCCGCGTTGACGATCGGCGGCGCGGCCAGCGGGGCCGACTCGGGGATCGCGTTGAACAGGCCGTCGGCGACCGCACGCGGCGCGGGCAGCGCAGTTCCGTTGGCGCCCAAGCCGAGCGCCGCCGTCACCGCGCGGTTGTTGAGGTCGACCGCGCTGCGCCTGCCGTTCCACAGCAGCCAACTGCCGCCGTTGACACCGGCGGAGCCGACGCCGTCGTTGCGCACCAGCACGGCGTCGTCGGCGCCCAGGGCGGCCGCGCGGGATCCGCCTTCGGCCAGCGGGCCGGTGATCAGGGTAACCCCCACGACCTCGCCGGTGGCGGCGTCGCACACGGTCCAGTCGGCGTCACGAGAAGTGTTGGGCACCATGCGTTCCGGGGCGCCCGGGATGCCGATGAGGCTGCCGCGCGCGAACTTGTCCAGTTCGGCGCTCGGGACCATGGTGGGGTTGTCCGGGCGACCGGCGATGAGCCGGGCCGAGGTCAGGTTGAGGACGGGGTGCAGTTGGTCACCCACCCGGGCATACAGCGCGGAAGTCTCCCGGTCGGCCAGGATCACGTCGTTACCCGCGACGCCGGCAGGCCGGATCAGCGAGAAGACGAAGCAGCCCGCCAGCGCGGTGACGAGCACCAGTGCGCCGACCAGAACCGAGCGGCTCTGGGTCCGCAACGGGTCGACCAGCATGCGGGTGTCATGCAGGGCCACACCAGAGGCGATGCGCCGCATGAGGAATCGCCAACCGGACACCTGGTGCCGTGTGACGAATCCGCGGCGGTAGTGGATCTGGTCCGGGTTGTCGTTCACCGGAGTACGGGAACTGAATGTCTTACGCTCTTCGCTGCTCATTGCCCGGGCACCGCCAGTCCGAGGCCGCGCAGCAACGGCGCGGCCGAGTTGCTGACGTCACCCGCGGTGATCGTCATGAGTTCGTCATCGGTGAAGTCATGTGCGGCAAGGTGATCCAGCCGGTACTCACGTTCTTCCTCGGAGCGCTCCACCAGGTTTCGGACGAAGCGGCCGTTACCCGCGATGTCCAGGCTGCGGCGCGCGACACCGGCCGCGTCGGGCGTCGTCGCCGTCGCGAGGTGCCCGAACAGCTGCTCCATCTCCTTCTGCGCCGCGGGTTCGAAGACGCTGTCGCGCTTTTCGGCCATCCGCATGGCGATCTCGGTGAGTTCGGTCGCCGAGTAGGACGGGAAGTCGATGCTGCGGGTGAAGCGCGAGCGCAGACCTTCGTTGGTGTCCAGGAACATGTCCAGGTCCTTGCGGTAGCCGGCGATGATCACGACCAGGCGGCTGCGGTCGTTCTCCATGCGGGCCAGCAGGGTGTCGATGGCGACCAGACCGAAGTCGTTCTTGGCGCCGGTGGACACCAGTGCGTACGCCTCGTCGAGGAACAGCACGCCGTCGAGCGCGCTGTCGATGATCGCGTTGGTCTTGGCCTCGGTTTCACCGATGTGCTGGCCGATCAGGTCGGCACGGTGCACCTCGCGCACCGTCTCTTTACGCAGCAGGCCCAGGCCGCAGTAGATCTTGGCGACCACGCGGGCGATGGTCGTCTTACCGGTTCCGGGCGGTCCGGCGAACACCAGGTGATTGGTGCGCTGGGCCACGGCCAGGCCCCGCTCCTGCCGTCGAATCGACATGGCCACAGAGCTTTTCAGCCGGGCCACCTGATACTTGACCTCTTCCAGGCCGATGAACTCGGCGAGCTCGGCCTCGGCTTCGACGAGCAGATGGGCCTTGCGTGACTTGGCATCCGGGTCCACGAAGTCGGCCTCGGTCGGCTCGGTCTCGGGATCCCACGGGTTGTGCCGGGCCTCGATCCTGGCGGCGGTCGTCGGGTCGATGCCGAAGCTGGTGTCGGTCAACGCATGTTCGGCGGCGGTGTTGTCGGGGTGCGCGGCATACAACTCGGCCAGCACGTCGTTGGCCTCGTCGTCCTCGCCCTGCGCCCGCAGCGACAGCGCCTTGACGAACGTGCCGTCCACGGCGGCGACGGACACCGGTCCCTCGGGATCCTCGAGGTGCGAGAGCGCGGGAGCGAACATGCCCAGGTGTGCCAGGGCGATACCCAGCGCCACCCGCGCGGCGTGCGCGTAGTTCGCGTCGAGGTTGGGGTCGTTGACGATCGGGGTCAGCTGCCGGACGACGTCGGACCAGCGGCGGGTGCGGTGGTGCATCGCCACCCGCACCCAGCGCGCCGGCAGCCAGCCGGGCTTGCGGTCGAGCAGGTCGCCGACCAGCTGATCGGCCTCTTCGTAGGCGCCGGCACCGGCGAGCGTCGCGGCGTAGGCCAGCTGGAAACCGTCGCGGTCGGCGGCGCGGAACTGCAGGTACAGACCACTGTCGTAGGTGAAGCCCAGATCGCCGTCGGCGAGGTCGAGGGCCTGCTGCAACACACCCGCCGACGAAACCGTCCGCCAGATGGCCTCGACCACGTCGGGCGTTGCCGCGCCTGCGGCAGCCAAGCCGGTCCAGGCGTCGCAGTGCTCGCCGGCGATGCGCGTCAGAGTCAGGAAGCCACCCAGGGCGGCATCGAGGTCGGCCGGGCGACGACGGCCGTCGACGGTGAGGCCGAGCGCCAGGCAGCCGGTGGCGAACCGGGTCAGCACGTCACGGTCGACCCGTGATACCCGCTGTGCCGCATCAACTTCGGCCACCACTGTGTTACTGCCCGCGGTGCTCGGTCGCACGTGGGTCCTTTCCGTCGTCGACACGCCAGGGGACAATCCACTCATCTGGCGGCCGCCCTAAGAAGGAGTCGGCATGCGGATCGGGTTGGTTCCCGACGGGCCGAGAGACGGGCACTGTGCCGTCGTGCGGGCGCGCCTTGCTGGAAGTGCGCCGCGGCGGATACCGCAAATGTGTCAGTGCCCATATCTGTGTTCGCGGGATATTAGAGTCCCCGCATATCTCCTTAAGTATGCCTAAGCTAACCCCTGCGAAGTTAGCATTGCATAACTTAAGTTGTCGAGACGCACCCC
This sequence comes from Mycobacterium sp. SMC-18, assembly GCF_045310895.1. Classification (NCBI taxonomy): domain Bacteria; kingdom Bacillati; phylum Actinomycetota; class Actinomycetes; order Mycobacteriales; family Mycobacteriaceae; genus Mycobacterium; species Mycobacterium sp. SMC-18. The sequence goes on along the minus strand of NZ_JBJIAL010000011.1, from coordinate 137,971 downwards.
ACCGCTTCAGCAGGTGACGACGCTCACTCCTTAACGGCAGTGACCAGGGTGTTCGAGGCGATCATGGTCGCCGCTTCGGGGTTCGTCGGCACCGGACGGCCCACCGAGCGGAAGTAATCAGCGAGCCCGGTTGCCTCGGCGCGCCAGCCCCGCGCGCCGAACCAGTCCGCCGCGGGCGCGATCTGCTCGTTGTAGATCAGCTTGAAGAAGCCCTCCGCCATCTCGTCCCCGGCAGCCCGCTTGGCCGCGAACACCTCGGCAGGCATCGGCCTGCCCTCTTCGATCGCCACCCAGCTGCCGGGTGCCGCCAGCTCATCGATACCGGTGAACAGATCGCCCTGTGCCGTCGCGGGCAGATAGATCAGCAGCCCCTCGGCAATCCACGCCGAGGGGCGCGACGGGTCGAAGCCGGCATCGGTGAGCGCTGTCCGCCAGTCGTCGCGCAGGTCGACGGCGATCTCGCGGCGTTCCGCCTTCGGATCGGCCCCATTGCCCGCCAACACTTCCCGCTTGAACTCGAGGACCTGGGGCTGATCGAGCTCGTAGATGACGGTGCCGTCCGGCCAGTCCAGGCGGTAGGCGCGAGAGTCGAGCCCCGCGGCCAGCAGCACGACCTGACGCACGCCGGCCGCCGCCGCGCGCTGGAAGTACGTGTCGAAGTACTTGGTCCGCGCGCCCTGGAAGTTGATGAACGGTTCGCCGAACTCCGGCGTCGCCAACGGGTGTTCCGGCGCCTCGCCGTCCAGCACGTCGGCCCAGACGCCGCCGACCGCGCGGGTGAACACTTCGGCATAGTGGTCCACCGCAAGCGGATTGGGCTTGGCCGCTTCCAATGCTCGCGCCGCGGCCACCATCACCGCAGTCGATCCAACACTCGAGTTGATGTCCCAGCTGTCATTGTCGGTCCGCACCCGCGCGAGGGTACGCCGACAACATGGACGTCTACCGAGACGAGACTCAGACCAGCGGGCGGCCGGTGCGGAGGCGCCAGTCCAGATCGCGCAGCATCCAGTTGAACGGGAACCGCCGCAGCGGCCCGGGCAGGACCCGGTTGACCGCCTTCACGACTTTCATCACCGAGTTGAAACGCTTCTGCCGCTTGGCATCCCACGGCAACCGCATCTCGTCGCGGAAACGTTGCGGCAGGAAGCCCGTGGTGAGCAGCAGGGAGAACGACTCGAACCAGCGCTGCAGCGGACCGGGAAGTTGCAGCCCCTTCATCCGCACCGCCGCGATCGGGTACAGGTACTCGCGCACCGTGTCGTCGATGTGCACCTGGTCCAGCGACTCCTGCCAGTACTTGTCGAAGGCGGCCCGGTCGGCCGGCCACATCTCGGGCGTCACCTGCAGTGTGGTGCCCATCGTCATGCCCTGGCGGTAGAACTCCTCGGCGGTCTCGTCGTCCAACTCACCGACCACCATGCGATAGACGTCGAGCGCGCCCTTGAACAGGCACGCCGCCACCCACAGCTGCAGGTTCTTGTCCATCGCGCTGTACTTCACCGGGCTGTCCGGGGTCGAGTACACCTGCCGGTGCGCCGTGTTCACCGCGCTGCGGTACGCCGCCTTCTGTTCGTCGGATCCCAGGATCGCGACCGCGAGGTACGTGAACGTCGTGCGGGCGCGCTTGATCGGATGCAGGTCGGTCCGGCCGCTCTCCACGCGGCTCTCGACGACGCCGTAGCCGACGCCCGGCCGCGCGAGCTGCATGATCACGTTGGCCGGGCCCGCCAGCAGCGCCGCACCGACCAATCCGTCGGCGTACTGGACGTTCCGGCGGACCCGACGGCCGGGCGCGCAAGCGTTGACCGGCATCTCGACCAGATCGACCGTCATTGGTCACTCCTCGTAAAAGTGAGAACGATTGATTCCTGATATTGCCCGCGGCACGGTGCAGGTGTCAAGATGGCGGGGTGCCTCAGGTACGGCCGTACCGCGGGATCGACGCGGCAGAACGCCTGGCCCAACGACGGGCCCGGCTGATCGACGCCGGACTGGAGATTTTGGGTGCCGCGCCACCGGCACCGGAGCTCACCGTCCGGACCATCTGCGCCGGAGCGGGCGTGGCGATGCGCTACTTCTACGAAAGCTTCACCGACAAGGACGTTTTCGTCGAGGCGGTGTTCGACCATGTGATCGCCGAGCTCGCCACCACGACGCAGGCGGCGGTCGCCGCGGCGCCGCCCGACGAGCAGAGCCGCGCCGGTATGGCCAACATCGTGCACGCCATCGCCGACGACCCCAGGGTCGGCCGCCTGCTGTTCAGCGCCCAGCTGTCCAACGAGGTCGTGGCCCGCAAGCGCAACGAGTCGACGGTCTTCTTCGCCATGCTGCTCGGCCAGCACGCCGGCGACGCCCTTCAGTTGCCGGCCGGAGACCGGCGCCGGGCCAGCACTCATTTTGCCGTCGGGGGCGTCGGCCAGACGCTGAGCGCCTGGCTGTCGGGCGAAATCACCTTCACTCCAGACGAATTGATCGATCATCTGGCGCTGCTGCTGGACACGCTCGGCAAGCGGGCCGTCCGCCGGTGAACGGCCCCCAGCTGCACCGGCCCCGGCCGCCGCTGAGCCAGCACATCGACTTCATCGGGTACTGGGCGCACGGCGGCGGCACCGCCGATCGGAGCCGGGCACTGCCGCGCGGCGCGGTGACCGTGGTGATCGATGTCGGCGGGCGAGATCGCGTCGACTTCTTCTCCGCCGACGGCGCCATCCGAATGCCGGTCGAGCCGTCATTCCTCACCGGCCCGGGCACGCTGTCGTACGTCACCCGGATCGATCCCGGCGAAGCGGTACTGACCATTCATTTCCGGCCCGGCGGCACGCTGCCGTTCTTCGGAATTCCGTTGGCGGACTTGGAGAATTCCTGCGTCAACCTGACCGACCTCTGGGGGGCCGCCGCCACCCAGCTGCGCGAGCAACTGATCGAGACACCGGGCTGGCCGCGGCGCATCGAGATCGTCGAAGCCTTCCTCCTCGCCCGGTTGCGGCCGGTATCCCACACGCTGATGCCCGTCCTGCACACCGCCGAACACCAACCGTCGCTTCGGGTTTCCGATGCGGCCGAACTGACCGGCCTCTCCCCCAAACGCCTGATCGCGACATTCCGGAACGAGATCGGGCTCACCCCGAAGGCCTATCTGCGCGTGCGGCGACTGCAGGCCGCCCTGCGCCTGCTCGATGCCGGCAGCAGCGACGGCGCCGGCGTCGCGGCCACTCTCGGGTACTTCGATCAACCCCACTTCGTGCGCGAGTTCCGCGGGTTCACCTCGGTCACGCCGACGCAGTACACCCAGCGGCGCAGCGCGCTGCCGAGTCACGTCGGGCTGTCGGGATAGTCGCGGAGGCGGCAAAAATATCCAAGCGCCGGGCTCGGCTGACCGGCAGCATGGAGGCATGCACGAAGGAGCACAGGCCGTCGCGAACACCGGTCTTCTGGTCGCCGCCATCCGGGCCGATGAATCCCGCCGTCCCGACCGCCTTTTCACCGATCCGTTCGCCGAACGCCTGGCCGGTGAGACGGGCCGCCGACTGCTCGCGGAGGCCGTCGCCGAAGCCGGGGACCGCCCGACGCGGCAGATCGTGGTGCGCACCCGATTCTGGGACGAGGCCCTGCTGCGCGCCACGCAGTCTGTCCGCCAGGTCGTCATTCTCGCCGCGGGCATGGACGCCCGCGCGTTCCGGCTGCCCTGGCCCGGCGGCACCACCGTCTACGAACTGGACCAGCCCGATGTGATCGCCGCCAAGGCCGCGGCACTGGCAGGCGAAGAACCGTCGTGCACCCGGGTTGCCGTCGGCGTCGATCTCACCGGTGACTGGACAGATGCCTTGCGGTCCAATGGCTTTGACGACCGGCAGCCGACGGTGTGGTTGATGGAAGGCCTGCTGCAGTACCTCGACGCGGCCGCCGTCGGCACGCTCTTCGAACGGGTCGACGCGCTGTCCGCGGCCGGTTCGGTGCTGCTGTACGACGTCGTCGGCAAGACGCTGCTCGACGCACAGCTGCTCGCGGCGGTACGCCAGTCGATGGCCCGCAACGGCGCGCCGTGGCTGTTCGGGACCGATCAACCAGGTGAGCTCGCGGAGCGCCACGGCTGGTCGGCCGTCGTCACCGATGTGGCTGTGCCGGGCAATGAGTGGGGACGCTGGTTCGCCCCCGCGGTACCGATGGACGTGCCCGACGTGCCGCGCGGTTACTTCGTCGAGGCGACCAAGTAGGTGGCGCCAAGCGTGGCGGGTCTTGATCCTGAACTCATGGTCTCGCGCACTCCGCCTGTTGCGGCGTAGCCGCGGAATCAATGGCCGTCTCACGGTGATCGCGACTGTGCCACCAGATCGTCGATTTCACGGATCCGGCGGGCTGATTGCACACTCACGAAGTCACTGAAACACATCGCGTCACGACTGTGCGTTCAGCGCGCATCAACCGCGAATCTGGCGGTCTGTGCGCACGCTCGATATAAACCTGACTGCAATACCGGCATTCCAGCCGTCAGGCCGGAGCCACCGCCGGCCTCCGGTCGGCCGCGGTCCGCGGCTCGGTCACCGTATCGGCCTCGGTGAATTCCTTGGTCCAGCAGGCGAATTCCAGCGTGATGCCGTCCGGGTCCTGGAAGTAGAACGACCGCACGTACACACCGGGATGCACCGTGGCCGACGCCTGCATGGGGCTCTCGTCGTGGTTGAGTACCGGGCCGACCCGCACGCCCTTTTCCTTGAGCCGCTTGCGGTACTCGTCGAACTTCTCCGCGGGCACATGAAAGGCCAAGTGGTTCAACGAGCCGACGGCACTCACGAACTCGCCGAGGCCGGGCAGCGCCGCAGGCTGCGAGATGCCGGGCTCCCCGTCGGGCGCCTGCGCGAACCAGAAGAACGCCACGCAGTCACCGTTACCGGCGTCGAAGAAGAAGTGCTGCCCCATGCCACCCGGCAGATCCAGTGACTTGACCAACGGCATGCCGAGCACGCCCGAGTAGAAGTCGACGGTCCGTGCCATGTCCGCGCAGACGAGGGCGACATGGTTGATGCCGCCCAGCTCGAATTCAGCGTTGCGGTTGTCGGGCTTGATCATCGTGCCACTCCTGACGACAGGGTCTGGTCAATCACCTAATCTGAATCTAACATCAGGTTCAGGTTTGATCAATGACTCTTCGGAAGGACGCCACCGTGACCGTCGCGCCCCGCGAGCAGCTCCCCACCGTGCGGGGCCGCCAGACGCAGGCGGCGATCGACAGCGCCGCGCGCGCCGTCATTGCCCGCAAAGGCATTCTGGCGACCACCATTTCGGACATCGCGGCCGAGGCCGGCCGCTCCACCGCGTCGTTCTACAACTACTACGACTCCAAGGAGGCGATGGTCCATGAATGGGCACAGCGCTTCCGCGACGAAGCCCGCGAGCGGGCCCTGCCGGCAATCAGCGCCGATCTGACCAACTGGGAACGCTCCCACCAGGCCGCCGCCGCACACTGGGAGACCTACCGGCACCGGCTTGCCGAGGTCATCGCCATTTCCCAGCTGGCAATGATCAACGACGATTTCGCGCAGTATTGGTCCGAAATCTGCGAGCTACCGATCTCCCTGATCGTGTCGATGGTCAAACACGCTCAGCAGCAAGGCTTCTGCCCGGACGACAATCCACGGCTCGTTGCCGTGGCATTGGTATCGATGCTGAACCAGTTCTGCTATACCCAATTGTCAGGCGACGGCGCCACCACCGCAGACGACGACGCCTGCGTCACCACCCTGGCCAACATCTTCTACCGGACCATCTATCACGAGGGGAATCCGCGTACATGAACAGACCCGGAAGTTCGTCCGCCGCGGGAGTCACCCGAGAATTCATCGGAATGGACTCGCCCACCGCGCTGCGCGCCGGGTCCGGTGGCCACCCTTGCCAGGGCATCTACTACCGGGGCATGGGCCGCAAGCCCAAGGTGGCGATGATCGCCACGCACTACCAGATCGATTTCGCCGAGCACTACCTCGCCGACTAAATGGCAACCCGCGGTATCGGGTTCCTCGGCTGGAACACCCGATTCCGCGGCTACGAATCCAGCTTCCTGCTCGATCACGCGCTCGTGGACATCGGCGTGGGGGTGCGCTGGCTGCGCGAGGTGGCCGGCGTGGAAACCGTTGTTCTGCTTGGCAATTCAGGCGGCGGATCGCTCATGGCCGCCTATCAGGCCCAGGCGCTGTCACCGCACATCACCCCCCTGGACGGGATGCGCCCGGCCGCGGGCGTCTACGACCTGCCGCCCGCCGACGGCTATATCTCCAGCGCGGCACACCCGGGCCGACCGGACGTGCTCACCAATTGGATGGACGGTTCGGTGACCGACGAAACCGACGCGCTGGCAACCGATCCCGATCTCGACCCGTTCGCCGAGCACAACGGCCCGCCCTTCTCCCCGGAATTCGTTCAGCGCTACCGCGACGCGCAGGTCGCCCGAAACCACGCGATCACCGACTGGGTGGAAGCCGAGTACGCGCGTGTCCGCGCCGCGGGCTTCCGCGACCGCCCCTTCACGGTCATGCGGACCTGGGCCGACCTGCGCATGATCGACCCCACGCTCGAACCCACCAAACGCCCGGCCAATCAGTGCTATGCGGGCACCCCCGTCCAGGCCAACCGCTCGGCCAACGGCATCGCCGCCGCCTGCACGCTGCGCAGCTGGCTGACGATGTGGAGCCTGCGTCACGCGCAGACCCGGGCCGAACCGCACCTGGCCCTCATCGACAACCCCGCGCTGGTGATCAACGCCGAGCAGGATTCCGGTGTGTATCCCTCTGACGCGCAACGCATCTTCGACGCCCTGGCGTCCACGGACAAGACGCTGCACGCCATCGACTCCGACCACTACTTCACGACCCCGGGCGCCCGCAGCGAACAGGCCGATCTCATCGCCAAATGGATCGCCAAGCGGTGGCGGTGAATCCGGCCATCCGGGTACTGGCGCACTTCACGCCCGGCCCGCGCGTCACCGAATTCCTGGCCCCGCTCGGCGATCTGGTCGATGTGCGGTTCTGCGCCGCGGACGACGACGCGACGTTCTACCGGGAACTGCCGGAGGCCGATGTGCTGTGGCATGTCCTGCGGCCGGTCAGCGCCGACGATCTGGAACGGGGCCGGCGCCTCAAGCTGGTCCACAAGATGGGCGCGGGCGTCAACACCATCGATGTCGATGCCGCGACGCGCCTCGGCATTGCCGTGGCCAACATGCCCGGCGCCAACGCGCCGTCGGTCGCGGAGGGCACCGTCATGCTGATGCTGGCCGCCCTGCGTCGGCTACCGGAACTCGACCGCGCCACGCGCGCCGGCGCCGGCTGGCCCACCGACCCGACGCTCGGCGAGACGGTGCGGGATCTCGGCAGCTGCACCGTCGGCCTGATCGGGTACGGCAACATCGCCAAACGAGTCGAGACCATCCTCACCGCCATGGGCGCGACCGTCGTGCACACCAATACCCGTGGCGCACAGGGCCACCCCGGCTGGCGGGCGCTCCCTGTCCTGCTGGCCACCAGCGATGTCGTCTCGCTGCACCTGCCGCTCACCGAACACACCGAGGGACTGCTCGACGCCGAGGCGCTGTCCCGGATGAAACCGGGTGCGGTCCTGGTCAACACGTCACGCGGCGCCGTCATCGACGAAGCCGCACTCGTGTCCGCGCTACAGAACGGACCGCTGCAGGCCGCCGGCCTCGACGTCTTCGCCACCGAACCCGTCGATCCCGGCAACCCGCTGCTGACGCTCGACAACGTCGTCGTCAGCCCGCACACCACCTGGTACACCGCCGACACCATGCGGCGCTACCTGGCCGAAGCGGTGGGTAACTGCGAGCGACTCGCCGCCGGACAGCCGCTCGCCAACGTGGTTAACGAAGTGAACCTCTAAACACCCGTCAAGTGGGTTACGCTCGGAGTCAACCGACCAGTTATTTGGTTGGGTGCGCCACAAGCCCACAGCCGGTCACAGGAGGCAACGATGCCCATCGCGATCACGTCCGAGCACAACGATCTGGCCGATTCGGTCCGGTCCCTGGTGGCGCGCGTCGCGCCATCCGAGGTGCTGCACGAGGCCCTCGAGACACCGATCAGCAACCCACCGCCGTACTGGGCTGCCGCCGCCGACCAGGGCCTGCAGGGCCTGCACCTGTCGGAAGCCGTTGGCGGACAGGGCTTCGGCATCCTCGAACTCGCGATCACCCTGGCCGAATTCGGCTACGGCGCGGTCCCCGGCCCGTTCGTCCCGTCGGCCATCGCCAGCGCACTGATCGCCGCACACGACCCCAAATCGGCCCTGCTGCCCGGCCTGGCCTCCGGCGAGACCATCGCCGCGTACGCCTTGACCTCGGGACTGACCGCCACCGCCCAGGGCGACGGACTCGTCGTCAGCGGTGAAATCCGCGCCGTCCCCGCCGCCGCGCAAGCCGCCTTCCTGGTGGTGCCCGCCGAAGACCGGTGGGTCGTGCTCGATACCGCGGGTCTGCAGATCGACCCGGTCCAGAGCGTCGACCCGCTGCACCCCGTCGCCCATGTGCGCGCCGACGCCGTCCCGGTCGCAGCCGACCGCGTCCTCACCGGCCTGACGAGCCCGCACGCACGGGCCCTGATCACGACGCTGCTGTCGGCCGAATGCGTCGGTGTCGCCCGGTGGGCCACCGACACCGCCGCCGGGTACGCCAAGATCCGGGAGCAGTTCGGCCGGCCCATCGGACAGTTCCAGGCCATCAAGCACAAGTGCGCCAACATGATTGCCGAGACCGAGCGCGCCACGGGCGCCGTCTGGGATGCCGCCCGCGCGCTCGACGAGCATGCGTCGGGGGACGCCGACTCCGACTACCTGTTCGCCGCCGCGGTGGCCGCCACGTTGGCACCCGTCGCCGCTCAGCACTGTGCGCAGGACTGCATCCAGGTGCACGGCGGCATCGGCTTCACGTGGGAACACGACACCAACGTGTACTACCGGCACGCCATCGCGCTGGTCGCCGGGTTCGGCCGCGCCGCCGAGTACCCGCGGCAGGTCGTGGACCTGGCCACCACCTCCGGCATGCGGTCCATCGACATCGACCTGGACCCGGACACCGAGAAGCTGCGCGCCGAGATTCGTGCGGAAGTGGCTGCGCTGAAGGCACTTCCGAGCGGACCGGAGCGCAACGCCGCGATCGCCGAGGGCGGCTGGGTGCAGCCACACCTGCCGACGCCGTGGGGCCGGGCCGCGACGCCGATCGAGCAGATCATCATCGCCCAGGAGTTCAGCACCGGGAAGGTGCGGCGCCCGCAGATGGGCATCGCGGCATGGATCATCCCGTCGATCGTGGCGTTCGGCACCAGCAAGCAGCAGCAGGACTTCCTGCCGCCGACGTTCCGCGGCGACATGATCTGGTGCCAGCTGTTCTCCGAGCCGGGCGCCGGCAGCGACCTCGCCAGCCTGACCACCAAGGCCGTCAAGGTCGACGGCGGCTGGCGCATCACCGGCCAGAAGATCTGGACCACCGGCGCGCAGTTCTCCGCGTGGGGTGCGCTGCTGGCCCGCACCGACCCCAATGCGCCGAAACATCAAGGCATCACGTACTTCCTGCTCGACATGAAGAGCCCCGGGGTCGAGGTCAAGCCGCTGCGTGAGCTCACCGGCAACGCGATGTTCAACACCGTGTTCATCGACGACGTCTTCGTCCCCGACGACATGGTGCTCGGCGAGGTGAACCGCGGCTGGGAGGTCAGCCGCAACACCCTGACCAACGAGCGGGTGTCGATCGGCAGCAGCGAGCCGCCGTTCCTGGCCAGCCTGGACCAGTTCGTGGAGTTCCTGCGGGACGGCGAATTCGACGAACTGCAGCGCCACGAAGCGGGCAAGCTGATCGCCGAGGGGCACGCCGCCAAGCTGCTCAACATGCGCTCGACGCTGCTGACCCTCGCCGGTGGCGATCCGATGCCGGCCGCCGCGATCTCCAAGCTGCTGTCCATGAAGACCGGCCAGGGTTACGCCGAATTCGGGGTCGCGTCATTCGGCAGCGACGCCGTCGTCGGTGACCCGCAGCAGCCCTCCGGCCGGTGGGACGAATACCTGCTGGCCGGCCGCGCGACGACCATCTACGGCGGCACCTCCGAGGTGCAGCTGAACATCATCGCCGAGCGGCTGCTGGGCCTGCCCCGCGACCCGTAGCCGGCACTCGCCGACGGTCGGAAAACCCCCATTTCAGTGCAGAAATGGGGGTTTTCCCTACTGTCTGCGGGCATCCACCCAGGTGTACCGTTGACGTAGACGGAAACATTTTTGGTGGTGATGATCATGACCACACGAGTACTGGCGACACGAGCGTCGCGCGCGCTGCGACTGGTGTTGATCGGGGCCGTCGCGATCGCGTTCACGGTCCTGCCGACGGCCCTGCGCAGCCCGGCCACGACGCTGCAGGCGACCGGCGATCCGTGCGTCAACGGCGTCGTTCCGTGGAACCCCTACGTCGTGAACTGCAACCTGCCCGACCGGAACATTCCGAAGGTGCGCGGCGCCGCTCCCGACGCGGGCGCCATCATCGCGTGCCGCGGCAGGCCGGCGTGTCTGTCCTGGTACGTCAACAACTAGGTGACTAGAGGTCCATGTCGCGCAGCGCGCGCTTGAGGATCTTGCCCGTGGGGTTACGCGGCAACTCGTCGAGGAAGACGACCTCGCGCGGAACCTTGTAGCGCGCCAGGTGATCTCGCACGTAAGCCTTGATGTCGTCCTCGGTGACCGTCGCCCCGTCGACCTTGACGACGAAGGCCCGCAGCCGCGCGCCGAAGTCCTTGTCGTCGACGCCGATCGCGGTCGCCTCCACCACGTCGGGGTGTCCGCTGATCAGGTCCTCGACCTCGGCGGGGAACACGTTCTCGCCGCCGGAGACGATCATCTCGTCGTCACGGCCGCTGACGTACAGGAGTCCGCGCTCGTCGAAGTAGCCGACGTCGCCCGACGACAGCATCCCGTCGATGATCTCCTTGCCACCGCCGCCGGTGTACCCCTCGAACGGGAATGTGGTGCCGACGAAGATGCGCCCGACGCTGCCCTGCGGCACTTCCTTGCCGTTGTCGTCGAAGATCTTCACGCGAACACCCTTGACCACCGGGCCGACCGTCGCCGGGTTGATCGACAGGTCCTGCGGACGCGCGATGGTGGCGAACGAGATCTCGGTTGACCCGTAGAGGTTGTAGATCACCGGGCCCAGATCTTTGAGCGCGCGCGTCGCCAGTTCGGATCCCAGCTGCGACCCCGACACGAACACGATGCGCAGACTCGACAGATTCGGCTTCGGTGACGTCTTGTCCAGTTCGTCGAGGATGCGCGACAGCATCACCGGCACCACCACCATGGCGGTGACCCGGTGCCGCTCGATGTCGGCGAGTACGGTCGCCGGCTTGAACCGGCGCCGCAACACCAACGTGCTGCCCAGCAGCATGGCGATGGTCGAATGCAGGTAGCCCAGCGCGTGGAACATCGGCGCGGGCAGGCTGGTGACCTCACCCGATTTGAACGGCACCGACGACAGCACGCCACCCACCGGGGCCAGCGACGGCGGGGCACTTCGGTTGGCGCCCTTGGGCGTTCCCGTGGTGCCGCTGGTCAGGATGATGATGGACGCGGGCTTCGCGACCTTCGGCGGCGCGAGGCTGCTGGTCCGGGCGATGACGTCGGCCAGGGATTCATCGAGGCTGCCCGACGGTTCCGCCTTGTCGGGGTTGTGTCCCAGGGCCCGCAGCTTGCCCAGCGGCGGCTCGGACAGCGCGACGGCGTCGGCGTACTCGTCGTCGTAGATGATGAGCTGCGCGCCCTCGCGTTCGGAGACCTCCTTGATCTGCGGACCCGAGAATTCGGTGTTCATCAGGATGATTCGCGCGCCGACCCGCGCCGCGCCGTACACCGAGATCAGGAACCACCGATGGTTGCGGGCCAGGATGGCCACACCTTCGCCGGCCTGAACACCCTTGGCGCGCAACGCGTTGGCCGTCGCGTTCACGGCGTCGTCGAACTCCTGGAAGGTGATGTCGCCGTCGTCGTCGATGACGGCGGTGCGGTGCGGGGTGCGACGCGCGTTGAGCGCCGGGACCATGCCGATCTCACCCCAGCGGACGATGTCGGCGAGCATCGCGGCGATGTGCTGTGGCGATTCGAGTTTGAGCGCACCCGCTTCGAACATCTTCCGGGCGTAGTGCAGTTCGGCGGCGCCGCGGTCGACGTATTTGCCGACCGACTTCTCCAAAGTTTCCTGAACCTTGTTTGCCACCTGCGACGGGAGGTCAGTCAGCTTCGCCATGAGCCAACCATAGGTGACACCGCGGGTAACGCGGCCAGAACTCCGGCCCCAATTCTCGGGCCAATTACGATGACTTCATGGGTGACTCGCGGTCCCTCGAAGTGGGCGGGCGCGTGGTTGTCGTGAGCAACCCGGACAAGGTGATCTTTCCGGAACCGGGAGTGACCAAGCTCGACCTGGTCAACTACTACCTCGCCGTCGCCGACGGTGCGCTGCGCGGCGTCGCGCGGCGGCCCATGATCCTGAAGCGGTTCGTGAAAGGCATTGCCCAGGAAGCGATCTTTCAGAAGCGCGCACCGGAGAAGCGGCCCGACTGGATCGACGTCGCCGAACTGAAATACGCCTCCGGCACCTCCGCCAAGGAGGCCGTCATCGACGAGGCCGCCGGGCTGGTGTGGGCGGTGAGCCTGGGCTGCATCGACTTCAATCCGCATCCGGTCCGGGCCGACGACCTGGAACACCCCGACGAGCTGCGCGTGGACCTCGACCCCATGCCGGGTGTCGAGTGGCCGCAGATCCTCGACGTCGCAGCCGTCGTCCGCGACGTGCTCACCGACTACGGGCTGACGGCCTGGCCCAAGACGTCCGGCTCGCGGGGCTTCCACATCTACGCCCGGATCGAGCGGAACTGGCCGTACAAGCAGGTGCGGTTGGCGGCCCAGACCGTGGCCCGTGAGGTGGAGCGACGGGTGCCCGACCTGGCGACCAGTCGCTGGTGGAAAGAGGAACGCCAGGGCGTGTTCGTCGACTTCAACCAGAACGCCAAGGACCGGACGGTGGCGTCGGCCTACTCGGTGCGGTCGCGGCCCGACGCCCGCGTCTCGACACCGCTGTTCTGGGACGAGGTTCCGGGCTGCCGTCCCGAGGAGTTCACCGTGGCGACGGTGCCCGGCCGGTACGCGCAATTCGGTGACCCCTGGGCCGGGATGGACGACGCTGCCGGCGGCCTGGAGGGGTTGCTGGCGCTGGCCGAAGAACTGGGTCCGATGCCCAAAACCGAGAAATCCGGGGGCAGCACGTCGGCCGACGGACGCCGGGCATCGCAGATGCCGCTCATCGAGGTGGCCCGGACAAAGACGCGCGACGAGGCGATGGCCGCGCTCGACGCATGGCGGGCGAAGCATCCGGAAGCGGCATCTGCCCTGGAAGCCATAGATGTTCTGGTCGACGGCATGCGCGGCCCCAGCTCGATCTGGTACCGCATCAGGATCAATTTGCAGCACGTGCCGGAGGAATTGCGGCCGCCGCAGGAGCCGCTCATCGCCGACTATTCGCCGTGGGTCGGGTACCACGGCCATCAGATGCGCCGTCCGTGACCGTTACCCCGCTGAGACCATGTTTGCTAGCTGGAGCAATCACACTTCTTAGCGATGATTTAGGACTTACTCCCCGGTACCTTAACTTGGCCACATAACTTCGATCTCGAGCCGGAGAAACGACACAGCTGTCGGGCGTCCGGCAACATCGAAGGGAGGCATCACATGGCTGTAGTGACAGGCAAGGCCACCGGCGACGCAACAACGTCTGCCGCTTTCCGCTATGGCAATCCGGCGGTCGCCTGCGGCGACGCCGAGGTGCGCGCCCAGTGCCGCCAACTGGCGACGGTACTCACCGTCACCGGAGTCATCGACGAAACCGATGTGGACCTGGTTGCAGCGCAGGCACGGCGCTGCGTCCTTCCCGAGAAGCCGTTCATCCTGGACCTGAGCGGGGTCACCTCGTTCGCAGTGTCCTGCGTCGAACTGCTCGACAAGGTCAACGACAGCTGCATCGCAGCAGGTAACGAGTGGTCTCTCATCGCATCCCAGCCGGTTTCGACCGCACTGCTGGCGTGCGGCGCAGAGTCCGCCTTCCCGACCGCAACCTCCGTCTCCGAAGCGCTGCACCACTTCTCGGACAGCATGTACGAGCGCCGTCGGTTGCTGCCGTTCCTCACCAAGAAGTCCGCGTAAGACAGGAACTGAACATGTTGATCGATCTCCGCTGGCTGAGTGCCCTGCTCCACCACCGTCGTAAGACGCATCTCGCGACGCCGGCTTTCTGACCGTCCACAACCTCCAACACGGTGCCGACACCAATCTGGTGTCGGCACCGTGCTTTTGTCTGACGACCTCGCCGTGGCCGCTCAGCTGAAGTCGACGCGCACGATCACGCTGTCGTCCCAGACGTTCCGATTCCGCGCCCGCCGCCATTTCTCTCGCAGCGGCAGACCCGCGTGCACCTGCGTCACGCCCGGAATCGGGATGAGCGGCACCAGATTCCACTGCCAGCCGTAGCGGCGGTGCAACACCCGATTCGCGTCAGCCGCTTCCGGCTCGTTCAGGATCGTCGCCGTGCCCGTGAATACTGTTGCGCCGCTCAGCTTTTGGCCTCGGTAATCGCACGCGGTCAGCTCCACTCGCGGATGTGCCCGTAGGCGTGCGGTTTTCGGTCCACGCTTGGTGCGGAACACAATCGAGTTCCCCTCGACCGCGAACCACATCGGGGTGTCGACCGGCGCACCGTCCTTCTTGTAACTCCGGAGCAGCGCGTAGCGGGTGCCGTTCAGTTCGTCGATGCCCGAATGCTGTGTGTTGGTAGCCATGCGCACAGTCAACGACTTAGAGTTGGCTTCAAGTCAAGGCCGAATCAGGAGTGTCATGGCCACGTTCACCATCGGCGAAGTGTCGGCGCGCACCGACGTCGCCGCGACGACGCTGCGGTACTACGAACAGATCGGCCTCATCCCGGCACCGGCACGAGTCGGGGGCCAGCGCCGCTACGACGACACCGTCATCGATCGCCTCAACGTCATCCGGGTGTGCAAGACCGCCGGGTTCTCTCTCGACGAGATCCAGCTGTTGTTCGCCGACGACGCCCCCGGCCGCCCCGCCAGTCGCGCGCTGGCCGAGACCAAGATCGCCGAGATCGACGCCAAGATCGCCGAGCTGCACCTGGCTCGCGCGATCGTCGAATGGGGTATCCAGTGCACCTGCCCGTCGATCGACGCCTGCAGCTGCGGCATCCATCCCGTCAAGCCCGGGGACAGCCAGAAGGCCTGACCGCGGCCTATGGCGTCCTGTCTAGTGCCCGCTCGGCCGGGCCCCGCCGACTTCCGCCGGCAGGGGCGGCGGCAGCGGCGTCGTCGGTACGGGCGCGGGAGCTCCGGTGACCGGTGTGGTCGGCGTACCCACCGGCGCAGGCGTGGCGGCCGCGGTGCCGGTCAATGGCCCGCCGCTGCGGTAGAAAGTCATGGGCTCGGACCGGATGGGCTGCGAACCCGCGCTGATGTCAAGCGATTTCGCGCTGACGGCATAGGTGATGCCGTCACTCGTCGCGGTGTAGCCGCCCTGGCCGTCCGCGGTGGCCGCGGCGATGAGCTTCGCACCGTCGCTGATCCGGACGCCGCGATATTGGTACTCTCCGCCGGCGCTCCTGCAGACGGCGACCCGTGACGATGCGGTACTGCCGAACGCGACCGCGGTATCGCCCGTCGGGCAGCGCGCCGTCGAGTCGAGGAACCCCTGGGCGTCCGTCGCGGGCTCGGCCACCACCAACGGGCTTCCGGCCAGCGCCAACACCGCACCAGTCAGCGTCGCGGCAGCCAGCCCCCCGGCACGGAATCTGAAGTCGGACATCGTCACCACCACATCACACCGTGACCGGTTCGGCGAGCGCCCACACCGCACCGCCGGCAAATGATGTGGCCGTCACAGCGGCCAGGCCTGGATGAATTCTTGGAAAACTTCAGCTTGATTTATTTACCCGGGCAGGGAAATAGTGCACGTATTGCCTGGTCAGGCGGCTGATGGGGGTTTTTGCTCAGCTAGAGGCACCTCCGTCTTTCCGCTACTTTCAGACCGCCAAATTCCGCTCTGCCTCACTGAATCCGGGGTCCATCATGCAAATCGCTGTTCGGCACAACGCACTGCCTTCGTCTCTCGTTGCCGGAATGTGCTCGGTGTGCGTCGTCGCCTCGGTAGGAGCCGCGGCACCGTTGCCCGCGCCGCACTCCCTGCAGGCGGCACATTCCGCTGTGGCCACCGTGTCCCACGTGTCCACCTACGCGGAGAAGTACTACCTGACCGCCTTCCCGGCCGATCTGCTCCAGCTGATCTCGCTGCCGTTCACGGCATACCAGACGTTCCTGAACAACCTCATCGCCGGCCCGAATGAGTTCATCAAGGCCATCAACACGCTCAACGCCGCGATCTACAACCAGACCGTCGGGCCGTTCGTCGCGCAGTTGATCCAGGGCCCGAACGCGATCATCACCGGCCTGAACACCATCAACAAGGCGATCTACAACCAGACGCTCCTGCCGATCGTCAACACCCTGATCGCGGCGCCGAACGCCATCATCAAGGGCATCAACGCGATCAACGCCACCTTCTTCAACGGCACGACCGCGAAGATCCCGGTGCTCATCACCACCGCGATCAACACCGCGATCGCCGCGTTGCAGAACCTCAGCACGCTGCCGGCCACCATCATCAAGGGAATCAGCGCCCTGCCGGGTGCCCTCATCGCCGGACTGCAGGCCCTGCCGGGCGCCATCCTGTCCGGATTCCCGTTGGCCGCAACGCCGTTGGCCGCCACCACGTCGCTGAAGACGCTGGCCTCGACCACGACGCTGCCGACCACCCAGACGCTGTCGCTGACGGCCAAGCCCGCCGCCGCCGAGGCGGAGACGCCGAAGGCCACCGGTGCGACGTCGCCCGAATCCGGCACACCGGGCACGACGCCCACGGGCACCGACACCGGTAAGACGACGGAAACCGCCGGCGCCCCCACGGACAGCCAGACGGACGCCAAGGACACCAGCAAGACCGCCGGCAAGACCGACGAGAAGGCCGAGACCAAGGGCGCCGACACCAAGTCGACCGACACCAAGGGCACCGAGACCAAGACCACCGATGCCAAGGACTCGGGCGCCAAGGACACCGAGACCAAGGGCGCCGACAAGTCGACCGACGACAAGTCCGCGAAGGCCACCTCGGGCAAGTCCAAGAAGACCGACAAGTCCGCGAAGGGCGGCAAGCACAGCGCTCCCGAGGGCGCGAGCGGTTCGGTCTCCGTTCCCGCGGGTTCGACCGGCGGCAAGCACCGCGCCCCCGAGGGCGGCAGCGCGTCGCACGCGTCGAGCAGCAGCAGCAGCCACGACAGCTGACAACTAGCGCAACAACATTGAGGGCTGTGGCTTTTCGAAGCCACAGCCCTCAATGCGTTCCCGTAGGCGGGATCAGAATCAGTAGCCGGGTATCGCCGGAACGACCGGCGAGGACGCCAGCTGCAGCGGCGCCTGCGTCGCGGGAGCCAGCAGACCCGGTGTGGGCACCGTTACCGCCGGGGCGGTGAGGCCCGGCGCCGAAGCCACCGGGGCGGTCGCCGCACCGAGCGCACCGGAGACCGGAGCCGTCGCGGCCCCCAGCGTGCCCGGCAGGGGTGCCGTAACAGCGCCCAGCGTGCCCGGCAGTGGTGCCGTCGCGGCCCCCAAGGTGCCCGGCAGCGGGGCCGTCGCCGCGCCCACGACGCTCGACACCGGGGTCGTCGCCGCGCCCAGCGTGCCCGGAACCGCAGCCGTCGCGCCCGACAGGTTCGGCAGGCCGACCGACGGCACAGAGGGCAGCCCCGGCGGCGTCACCGGCAGGCCGCCGTTCATCAGGGCCGGGATGTTGCCGTTGGCGAGCGCCGTCATGAATGCGGGGCACTGAGTCTGGATCGCGACCTGCGTGGCGAACCCGGCCAGCGGCGGGGCGATGCCGCCGTTGCCGCTCATCTGGGTTGCCGTGCTGGCCATCTGACTACCCGGCTGCACCAGCAGCGGGCAGATCGAGGCACCCACCTCGGCGATCGCGTTGCTGACGGGTCCGTTGTTGCCGATGCCGACATCATTGAGCGCGTCATGGACGACGTCGGCCTGCGCGCGCGGTCCCCACATGAGGGCGGCGGCCACGATGGCGCCGGCCACCACGACAGGTCGCAGCACCGCGGCGGACGTCGCGATGACATCCACCGAGCCGACCTGGGTCCTTCCGGTCTTCGGCCGGCCCGGGCGGGCGGCCACCGGTCGTCTGCGGTACGTCACTTCAGTAGTTGCGGTCATCAGCACGCTCCCTGTTCCTGAGTGCTCGGCGCCACACTGGGCACTGGTTTCACTTCGGTAACGGTGGGCTACAAAAGTCACAAAAACAACACGGACCGATAACCGTTCGAACCCTATGCGTTTCGCTACCTTGATCTCTGAGACCGGGCTGAAATTCTGTCTCCTTTTCTTACGGGAGCTTCAACTCAATAACACCAGTAGTCACATTCGCCCCATTTGCACCTTTTGACACAAATTGAATGTGGCGTCAATACCTGGCCGAAGATCGGCCGTTTCGAGCCCTGTCATCACCAACTCGACCCGCCGTCGGACGTCGAGAAAACCCCGCATCAATTGACGCCGGAGTAGGCCTTACTTTGTTCATAGGTAATGGTCAGACGCGTGTGACATACTGCACTTTGGTCAGAAAAGGGGAGGTGATCTCCGCGTGATGCCCCACGCGCGGCTGCTCGCCGCCTCCAGCCTCGTAACAGCGGGTTTGCTGGCGCTGGGCCCCGCAGCCGTCGTGGCATTGGCCGACACCGACAGCGGCAGCTCCAGCACAGGGACCTCGGGCGGCTCGACCACCGGCGGCACCACGGGCACCACAGGCACCACGACGGGCACGACCACCGGCGGCACCACCACCGGCTCGGACACCTCGTCGACGACCGGTGGCAGCACCACTACCGGCTCCACGACCACGGGATCGTCGACCACCACCGGCTCCACGACCGGCGGCAGCTCGTCACCGAACCTGCAAACCACCTTGGGCGGCATGGTCGGCCAGTTCACCCGCATCATCCAGCACCCGACCAGCGTCATCGGCGGTGCACCGCTGACGGGCCTCGTGCCGGGCGTCAAGCCCAAGCCCGGTCAGAACGCTCCGCTGCTCACCCCCGGCGGCTCGTCGACGTTCTCCGCGCCGGCGCCGGCAAACACCGGGGCACCGCAGCCGTCGGCGGCTCTGACTCCGGAACCGACGAAGAACAGCCAGGACACCGGCCCCGCGACCGAGTCCAAGCCCCCGCTGGCGCAGCTGCCGCTGGCCGCGGCCCAGGTTCCGTTGACCGCACTCGACCTCGTCAAGACCACCATCCCGACGGTCGTCGACGCGGTCCCGATTCCGGGTCTCGCGGCACTACCCGTCTTCGCCGACGCCCTGATCAACCCCATCGAGACCACCGTCCGCGAGTTGGCGACGGCCGCGTCCAACCTGCCGTTCCTGCAATACACGCCGGGCATGCCCGCCATCCAGTTGCCACCGGACAGCCGGTCCTTCCCGCAGAGCTCGTCCCAGCTGCCGAAAACCTTTGCCGCAAGCACTGATTCGTTGCCACGCGACATCTCGCCGGGCGCTCCGGGCACCACCGACAAGCCGGTCCCGCCGGTCCAGCCCCGGAGCGTCTTCGCCGCCGAGTCGCACCTCGTCGCGTCGAAGGACTTCCGGCCGGGTTATCCGGACTACCTGCGGGCCGCCGGCCTCAGTGAGGTGGCGGCGGTCGCCGTCCCGGGGTTCGCCGGCATCATCACGCTCACCGCCGCCGGAGGGTTGGTCGGCTACCGGCAGGCGCGCGCCACCTCGTCGGCACCCGCTCGCGCCCAGCGATTCGTCAACTAGGTCCTGGCCCAGGTCTCCGGACGCGGCGACTTTCGCGGGCGCCCACGGGATTTCCGCCGAGGACTCCCCCGATGCCCGCCGACCGGGAAGAATCGGTCGTGACCGGAATAACCCGGCTTCCTCAATCCGTTGGGAATCGACGTGACCGAACATGAACTGAGCCCCACCGACTGGGTGCGCAAGCAGACCGAACAGATTCTCGCGCAGGGCACCACCGATGGTGTGCAGATCCTCGATCGGCCGGTGGTCCTGTTCACCACCACCGGAGCCAAGTCCGGCAAGAAGCGTCTCGTGCCGTTGATGCGCGTCGAGCACAACGGCCGCTACGCCCTCGTGGCATCCAAGGGCGGCGCCCCCGAGCACCCGTCGTGGTACCACAACGTCAAGGCCCACCCGCAGATCACCGCGCAGGACGGCGACAAGGTCTACGAGCTGACGACACGTGAGCTCGAGGGTGAGGAACGCCAGGAATGGTGGGACCGGGCCGTCGAGGCCTACCCGCCCTACGCCGAGTACCAGACCAAGACCGACCGGCTGATCCCGGTCTTCATCGCCGAATAGCGTCCCGCTCCTCCACCGCAAGCAGCCGCCGCGCGGACTGCAACAAGATGCGGTGGAGTTCGTCGTCGGGGATGTCCTGCAAGTCGGGATCCATCGCGCTGCCGTAGACGCCCGAGGTGACCAGCGACATGGTCACCCGGGTCTCGGTATCCGCACTGTCCATGCCCAGCACCTTGCGCAGGCGCTGGTTGATGGCACTGCACTCCTCGTGGGTTTTGACCAGGGTGTCGATGGCCGGGTCGCGATAGAAGACTGCCGTCACGCGCCGGTGCCGGACCGCGAGCTCGACGAAACCCGTGATCGCGGCCTCCTGGCGCGCCGCCGCGCTCTCCGCGGCCTCGATCGCCGTGGCCAGCTGATCAAGTTCGGCGAACACCGGACGGATCACGGCGAGCACGATGTCGTCCTTCGAGTGGAACTGGTAGTACACGGAAGCCTTGCTGACCCCGAGGTGATCGGCGATCATCTGCAGCGATGTGCCGTTCACGCCGTGGTCCGCAAACAACGCCAGGGCGGCTTCGATCACCCGTGCCCGCGCCGATCCGCGTGGCCCCACCGATTTGGCCAATCCTCGCTCCCTGTTCAACGCCGACCCGAACCGGTCGTCGTGTAGCGGCGGTCACCGCTGTTGCGGCGACGTCACCTGCGTCACACGGGAAACCCCGATGTGGGCACCGACCTGCATCAATTGATTCGCTTAACTTGTCTAAGTTTACCGTGGTGGATACGCTGAGTCTGCCGATCGGCAGATTGAAATGTGACACAGCTGGAGGTGCCGCACAAGCGGTGCGCAACGCTCCAGCTCACACGGTCCGCCAAGGCATGTCGAGCAACAAGGACGGGGAGGTCAGCGTGACCAAGGAGATCGCAGCGTGATCGGCAATGCGCTCAAGAAGGCGTGGATCCCGTTGCTCATCCTCGCCGTGGCCCTCGTCGCCGGCTTCACCGTGCAGCGCGTGCGCACCTACTTCGGCCAGAACCCCGTCATCGTCACCCCGCGCAACTTCGCCGACGATGCCAAACCGTTCAAGCCCAAGGTCGTCACCTACGAGATCACCGGCACCGGCAGCTACGCCGACATCAACTACCTCGACCTGGACGCCAAGCCCCAGCGCATCGACCACGCGCCGCTGCCCTGGAAGCTCACCCTGTCCACCACCGCACCGGCAGCGTCGCCGAACATCGTCGCCCAGGGCGACGGTGACTCCATCACCTGCACCGTCCACGTCGACGACGAACTCAAAGACACCCGCACCTCCACGGGCGTGCACGCCCAGACCTTCTGCCTGGTGAAATCCGCATGAGCAACCACAGCCTCGATACCCCGACCGACTCGTTTCCCAAGGCCGGGCAGGCACCGCACCGGCCGCTGATCCCGCGGGTCATCCGCACGCTTGCCGTCCCGGTCATCCTGGCCTGGATCGGCATCGTCGTGGTGCTGAGCACGATCGTCCCGCCGCTCGACGAGGTCGGCAAGATGCGCTCGGTCTCCATGTCGCCGCACGACGCGCCGTCGATGATCGCCATGAAGCAGATCGGTTCCGACTTCAAGGAATTCGACTCCGACAGCTCGGCCATGGTGGTGCTCGAGGGCGAGCAGCCGCTGGACGCCGCCGCCCACGCGTACTACGACCAGATCGTCGCCAAGCTCCAGGCCGACACCGCGCACGTCGAGCACGTCCAGGATTTCTGGAGCGACCCGCTGACCGCGTCGGGCTCGCAGAGCGCCGACGGCAAGTCCGCCTACGTGCAGGTCTACCTGCGCGGTAACCAGGGCGAATCGCTCGCCAACGAGTCCGTCGAGACCGTCGACAAGATCCTCAAGAGCGTCCCCGCGCCGCCGGGCGTCAAGAGCTACGTCACCGGCGCGGCCGCCCAGGCATCCGACATGAACGTCGCCGGCGACCGCAGTTTGAAGATCATGGAGGCCGTCTCGTTCGCGGTCATCATCATCATGCTGCTGCTGGTGTACCGCTCGATCATCACAGTGCTGATCGAGCTGTTCATCGTCATGGTGCTGGTGGGCGCGGCGCGCGGCCTGGTGGCCGTGCTCGGCTACTACAAGATCATCGGCCTCTCGACGTTCGCCACCAACCTGCTGCCGATGCTGGCCATCGCGGCGGCGACCGACTACGCCATCTTCCTGATCGGCCGGTATCAGGAAGCGCGCACCGCGGGCATGTCCAAAGAGGACGCCTACTACGACATGTATCACGGCACCGCGCACGTCATTCTCGGTTCGGGTCTGACGATCGCCGGCGCGACGTACTGCCTGCACTTCACTCGACTGCCGTACTTCCAGACACTGGGCATCCCCCTGGCCATCGGCATGGTCACCGTGGTGTTCGCCGCGCTGTCCCTCGGCCCGGCGCTCATCACCGTGGTCACCAAGTGGGGCAAGACGCTCGAACCCAAGCGCGCGATGCGGGTGCGGGGCTGGCGCAAGATCGGTGCGGCGATCACCCGCTGGCCGGGCCCGATCCTCGTCGCCACCATCGCGGTGGCGCTGGTCGGCCTGGTGGCGATCCCCGGCTACAAGACGAGCTACGACGACCGCCAGTACATGCCCGCGGACCTCACGTCCAACGAGGGTTATGCGGCCGCCACCCGGCACTTCTCCCCGGCCCGCATGAATCCCGACCTACTGCTGGTCCAGACCGACCACGACCTGCGCAACCCGGCGGACTTCCTCGTGATCAACAAGATCGCGAAAGCCATTGTGGCCGTTCCCGGTATCGCTCAGGTGCAGGCCATCACGCGGCCCGAGGGCACGCCGATCGAGCACTCGACCATCCCGTTCCAGTTGGGCATGCAGAGCACCACGCAGGTCATGAACCAGAAGTACCAGCAGGACATGATGAACGATATGCAGAAGCAGATCGGTGACATCCAGGTGAGCATCGACACCATGACCAAGATGCAGGGCATCACGGTCCAGATGTCGACCGTCATGGACAGCATGGTCGGCAAGATGCACGGCATGTTGTACGACATCGAGGATCTGCGCAACCACATCTCCGATTTCGACGACTTCTTCCGGCCGATCCGCAACTACCTGTACTGGGAACCGCACTGCTACGACATCCCGGTCTGCTGGTCCATGCGGTCGGTGTTCGACACCCTCGACGGCATCGACACCATGACGGATGACTTCCAGTCCGTCATCCCGGACATGGACAAGATGTCCGCGCTGACGAAGCAGATGGTCACGGTCATGCCTCCGCAGATCGAGACCATGAAGAACATGAAGAAGTACATGCAGATGATGTACGCCACCCAGAAGGGGCAGCTGGATCAGCAGGCCGAGGGCCAGAAGAACTCCAGCGCCATGGGTGAGGCCTTCGACAAGTCGAAGAACGACGACTCGTTCTACCTGCCGCCGGAGGCCTTCGACAGCGCCGACTTCAAGCGCGGCATGAAGAACTTCATCTCGCCGGACGGCAAGTCGGTGCGGTTCATCGTGCAGCACGAGGGCAATCCGCTTACGCCCGAAGGCATCTCGCACATCGACGCCATCAAGCTGGCCGCCAAGGAAGCGATCAAGGGCACCCCGCTCGAGGGCTCGAAGATCTACCTGGCCGGCAGCGCGGCGACCTTCCGTGACATGGCCGAGGGTTCCGACTACGACCTGATGATCGCCGGAATCTCCGCTCTCGCACTGATTTTCGTCATCATGCTGCTCATCACCCGGGCGGTGGTGGCGGCGGCGGTGATCGTGGCGACGGTGGCGATCTCGCTCGGCGCGTCGCTGGGTATGTCGATCCTCATCTGGCAGTACCTCATCGGGCTACCGCTGCACTGGATGGTGATCCCGATGTCGGTGATCATCCTGTTGGCCGTCGGCGCGGACTACAACCTGCTGCTGGTCGCCCGCTTCAAGGAAGAGATTCAGGCCGGCCTCAACACCGGCATCATCCGCGCGATGGGCAGCACCGGCTCCGTGGTCACCAACGCCGGCCTGGTCTTCGCCTTCACCATGTCGTCGATGATCATCAGCGAGCTGCGCATCATCGGCCAGGTGGGCACCACGATCGGCCTGGGCCTGCTGTTCGACACCCTGGTCGTCCGGTCGTTCATGATGCCGTCGATCGCCGCCCTCATGGGCAAGTGGTTCTGGTGGCCGCAGATCGTGCGTCAGCGGCCGAAGCCGGTGCCGTGGCCGACCCCCGCCGAGAAGGTCGACGCGACCGTCTGACCCGTCGTACCGAAAAGCGCCGCGCTGAGATCGCCTCTCAGCGCGGCGTTTTTGTTCTGTAGAGAACTCCCCAATTGCGAGATACGTCGTTTCAGTCACGAGGCACCGACGGCCATCCCGACTGCAGCCAGGGACATTCTCCGGCCGCCGACGGTCCCTGGGTTCGATCGCGGCGTCAGATCGCCGTCACGATTGAACTCACGCACACATTCGCGAAGCCGGCCGGTACGGGAGCAGCGCACGTACCCCTGGCACGCAAAATGCCCGCCTCCGCGCGACGAGGTTGTCGCTCGGAGACGGGCACAAGCGTGAGTAGGGGTTGGAATGGCGGGCCGGCCGGGCCCTGGCAGCACCGCGGCGCTGCCGGGCTACGGAATCAGGCGCCGAAGCCGCGGCCCGTGGACCACGCGAACACCGCGTAGGCCGCCGAACCCGACAGCTGGTGGATTTCGGCTTCCGTGCCACCGAGTTCGCGGATGCGGTCGGCGAAGGTCGACTCGATGATGCCCGAACACGTCGACAGCAGATCCATCAACGATGCGTCCGCCGCCGGCTGTGCCGACTCGAACTGGTTCGGCAAATGCGCTACTGCTCCCACGACCACTCCTGACCTCAAACTGATATTTCCAGCTATCTAATTTTATCGGCTAAGTACCGGTCGTGACTAGGCCTTTTGCCGTGACACTGACCAGTGTACCTAATGCGTTGTGGCGTGCGTCACAACGACGCGACCGAGATTCAACTTTGATCGCATCGTTATCACCACTGGTCCCACGGCACACTCCAGTCGCCGTTCTGCCACAGCTCCAAAGGCTTGCCGCCGGTGTTCCGCACCTCGACCACGTCGCCGGGTACGGAGAAGTTGTAGAACCACTGCGCGTTGTCGTGGTTCAGGTTCAGACAACCGTGACTGGTGTTGGTGTTGCCCTGAGCCCACACCGTCGCGTCGAGCTGATGCAGGTACACACCATCGGTGCTGACGCGCACGGCGTACGGGATGGTCTCCTTGTACCCGAGGTGGTTGTTGATCGGCAGGCCGTACGTCGACGAATCCATGACCACCGGATTGCTCTTGTCGAGCACGGTGTAAACCCCCGGCTGGGTCCAGAAACTCAGCGTCTTGCCGTTGACGGTTTCGGTGCCGCCGCGCCCCATCGAGGTCGGCATGGTCTTCACCAGTGCGCCGCCGTCGTAGACGGTGACCTTCTTGGTCTTGTCATCGGCGATCGACACGTGGGACGCGCCGATGTTGAACGTCGGGCCCCCGGCCACCGACACCACGGTGCCCGGCGCCCAGTACTGCGGCGGGCGCCAGTGCGCGGTGGTGTTGTTCACCCAGTGCCACGACCCGGCAACCGGCGGGTTCGCGGTCACCACCAGATCCCGCGCGGCGGCGGCCTCATCGACCGGAGCGGCGAAGTGCGCGACGATCACCGTGCCGACGCCGTAGGTGGCGCCGTCCCGAATCGGTGCCCCGGAGGTCATCGTGAACGAGACCGGCGGTGGCCCGGGCGGGGGCGCATCGTCGTCTGCGGATGCCACCGCGGTGGGGACGAGAAGAATCGTGGACATTGCCAATACAAACGCGCGTGCCGCCAACATGCGGTCACAGTACCGATGCTCCATTCGCCACCCCCTCTCCGGTGAATCCCTCGTTGTGCCAGCAACATTAGGGACGGGTACTGAGGGCGGCTTAGTCTGCGCCTAAGAATCGGCTGAGTGGCCGAGTAACGCCCGCCACACCGCCACGAGCGCCCGCTCCGCCGTCACAATCCGTTGCCGTCCAAGGCTAACCGCGGGCGTTCACCTAGCATCGTCACCGATGGCGCACAGGCCCGACGACTCCCCTGCGGTCCCGGTCAAGACCGCCGATCTGGTGCTGTCGGGTGGCGGCGTCAAGGCAATCGGTTTGGTCGGGGCCGTCGTCGCTCTGGGCGACGCGGGCTACCGCGTCGGCCGGGTGTCCGGGACGTCGGCCGGCTCCCTCGTGGGCGCCGTCATCGCCGCCGCGAACCGTCGTCAGCCGGCCGGGTGCCAACTCACCGGTGCCCAACTCCGGGAACTGGCGATGTCCCTGCCCTATCGCAAATTTCTGGATCCCGTTGGCACCAGCCGAATCCCGGTGCTCGGCAAGTACTGGACGGCTTTCCGTGGCCAGGGGATGTACCGCGGCGACGCCATTCACGACTGGGTCGACGGCGAGCTGCGCAATCTGGGCGTACGGACCTTCGGCGATCTGGCGCTCGACGACCGCGAGCTGCCGCCGGAGCAGCGCTACCGCCTGGTCGTCACGGTCGCCGACATCACCCGCGGCACGCTGGTCCGGCTACCGTGGGACTACCGCCGGATGTACGGCCTCGACCCCGACGAACAGTCCGTCGCGGACGCTGTCAGCGCGTCCATGGCCATCCCGTTCTTCTTCCGGCCGGTGACGATCACGAGCGCCGCGGGGACGACCTCGACGCTGATCGACGGCGGGCTGCTGTCGAACTTCCCGATGTACTCGCTGGATCGCACCGACGGCAAGGTCCCGCGCTGGCCCAGCTTCGGCATCACTGTGACGGCACAGCGACCGGCCCAGGGTGACGGCGACCCGAGCCCGGGTCTGGCACCGGTGATCGATCTGCCCGGAGCCCCGCATCTCCTGGAGAACCTCATCAACACCGCATTGCTCGGTCACGACCAGACTTATCTCCGGCAGCCATCCGTCGCGGCGCGCACGATAGTGGTCGACGCCGCCGGCATCGGATACCTGAATTTCGACATTTCCCAGGCCGACCGGAAGCGGCTATATGACAACGGCTACTCCGCCGCAAACGAATTCCTGAATACCTGGGACTGGCCCGCTTACCTACATCGATTTCGCGCCGGTTCGGCGTGAATTCACTGCCATCTCAATAGCGAGGGCGCGGCACTCCGTCGGCGCCGATGTTCAAACCGGGGCACAGATGCACCATCGCCATATCCATCACGAAAGTCGCGGAGGCCTTGTTCACCTTCAGGGACTTGGAGATGTCGTTGACGGCGTCGCCGGTCGGCTGACCGGCGTACACGAACATATTGCAGGTCAGGCGCCCGGTTTTGAGCAGATCGGCATCGCTGCTCTGCATGCGGCCGTGCAGCTCGGTGAGATAGGCGAGCTCCGCTGCGTTGGCGGCGGCATTCGTCGGCACGCAGTCGAGCGGGTTGCCGCGTTCGGCGCAGGCCGCCATCTGGCCCGTTCCGACGTCAGCCGATGCGGGGGCAGAAAGGCCTGACGCAGCCACCGCCAGAGCCGCCAACAACTGACCGGTGATCACGCGCGCAGTCATCGCAACGACACCTCCCGCCGCCATATAAGACGCTTCCGTCAATTAATGCCGGGCACCGCCCCCGCAGTGTCCGTAACGGAATAATAAAGATTGTTCGGGCATTGCGATAACCGAACGGGAAATGAAGCTTTAACGACCTATGGCCGTAATACCGGCGAAACGGTCAGACGGCGCTTCCGGCCACTTTTTGTTCGGCGACCTGCGGCACCATTCCGGCGGCGACCAGACCGAGCTCTCCCGACGGGTCCAGCGCATCGGGCCACGGCCCGGCGAGGGCGTCGAACTCCACCTGATGACGGCCCACCGCCCGCTCCACCGCGCGCAGCGACACGCTGCAGTCACGGGCCCTGCGGCCACACGCGCACTGCTGACCGGGATGCTCGGCGCAGCCGGCCACATAACGGTCGACCGCGGCACGAAGCGTCGGATGCACGGGGCGGGCCAAAGCGATGCTGCGCACCTGGCCGCGGCGCCCGATCCAGCTGGCCACCACGTCTTCACCCATGTCGTCGAGAGCCTGGACGTACGCCTCCAACTCGGCGCGCGGCGAGGGGTCGCCGGCGGCGGCCGGGCCGACGATCTCGATCACGGCGTGGCCCTGCCAGTCGACCGGCCGGAACCGCAACGTCCGCCGGCCGGAACGCACGATCTGACCGCCCGCGCTCACCATCGCGCCGTCCGGTTGGGCCGTGTCGAACAACCACCGCATTCCGATGAGCAATTCGGGGAGATGCCGGGTGACGACGCGCTCCGGTCGCTTCGAACCGAGCCCCTGACGCACCTCGGCCCGACTATGTCGCCGCGAGCCGCGCAGCCCGCTCGAATCGATCGTCATAGCAGCCTCCCAGCAAATTCCTCTTGTCCGCCGAAGAACGACGTCCGTTCCCATTAGAGCATGGCCACAGGCGGCCCGACGATACGTCAAACGACTGACATTGCGCGGTTCTCGCTAACCCAATGCGCCAAACCACGGGTAACGACTGGACCACCTGCCCCAGGGGAAACGTGTGTTACATATCGGCATTTAACTGCCATTTTTGGGATACCCGCCCGCGAAAGCACCTGGCCACCGAAAGTTTGGCGGGCCACGGCACACGCGCGCCCAGCTAATAGTCCAATAAGGTACATACCTAGGGTATGTTTACCCTTCCCCATCGGCACGCAGCTTCCCCGCCATCGATATTTACGTTGTCGGCAAACCATCCCGGGAATTCGGTCGGTAACGGCATCCTGGCGCGTCACACACCAGCCGCCCCGGGTGCGTTCGCGTGTTAGCAGAGCCATTCCGCGAGGCAGATGCAAGACTCACGACGTGTACCCGAACCGCTCGCGCCGTAATTTCCTGGCACTGGCCGTCGGTGCGGCCGGTGCCGCGATGGTCGCCGCATGCTCCAAGCCGCCGGCCTCGGGCACCGTCGCCGGCGACGGGTCGGTGACGATCAATCACGCGTTCGGATCCACCCGCATTCCGGCGCCGCCGAAGAGTGTCGTGTGCGCGGGCCTCACCGGGCAGGACGACCTGCTGGCCGTCGGCGTCGTCCCGATCGCGGTGACCGAGTGGTTCGGGAATCAGCCATTCGCCGTGTGGCCGTGGGCGCAGCCCGCGCTCGGCCCGGCCCAGCCGGTCGTCCTGAACCTCAACGACGGCATCCAGGTGGACAAGATCTCCGCGCTGAAGCCCGACCTCATCATCGCCACCAACGCGGGACTGGACGCCGACACCTACAAGAAGCTCTCGGCGGTCGCCCCGACGATCGCCCAGTCCGGCCAGGACGCCTTCTTCGAGCCCTGGAAAGAACAGGCCACCGTCATCGGGCAGGCCGTCTTCAAGGCCGACGACATGAAGCGACTCATCGACGGCGTCGATGCGAAGTTCGCCGGCGCAGGGCAGGCCAACCCGCGGCTCGGTGGCCGAAAGATGTTGATCGTCAACGGTCTTCCGACTGCGGACGGCGTCGAGATCACACCGGCGGGCTGGCGCACCGACTTCCTCACCGAGATGGGCATCGCCCTGCCGGGCGGACTCGACTCGTTCACCAAGGGGCAACACGCCTTCGTGCCCCGCGACCAGATCGCCACGGCGTTCCGCGACGCCGACGTGCTGATCTGGACGCTCGACGCCGACGAACAGCGGCCCGCGGTGCTGGCCGACCCGACCATCGCACAACTGAGCCAGGCCAAGTCCAACCGGATCGTCTTCCCCAACAAGGATTTGTCCGCGGCCATCACATTCGCCTCGGTGCTGTCCTACCCCGCCGTGGCCGATCAGCTGCCACCCCTGCTGACCGCCGCGCTGGCCTGAGGTTGCACTCGCAGCTCTGCCTGCCAAGATGTTCGACGTGACCGTCGCCGAGCGCCCCGACCAGCACGCCCGCTTCGCGCAGGTCGGATCGGCCTACTATCCGATCCTGATCGCGGTGTTCACGGCCCTGGTGATCATTTCGAACGTCACCGCCACCAAGGGCGTGGCCTTCGGGCCGATCATCACCGACGGCGGCTTCATCGTCTTTCCGCTCACCTACATCATCGGTGACGTGCTGTCCGAGGTGTACGGCTTCAAGGCCGCGCGGCGGGCGATCTATCTCGGCTTCGCCATGAATATCCTTGCCGCCCTGACCTTCTGGGCGACGATCTACCTGCCGGCCGCGGACTTCTACCCGAACCAGGCGCACTTCGAGAACGTCGTGCACTCCTACACGCAGCTGATCATCGCCGGGCTCGCCGGCTTCATCGTCGGGCAGACGATCAATGCGTGGGTCGTGGTGGCCATCAAGGAACGCACCAAGGAGAAGCACCTGTGGGCTCGCCTGGTCGGCTCGACGTTCGCCGGGCAGCTCGGTGACACGCTGGTGTTCTGCGCCATCGCCGCCAACGCCATCGGCATCAGCACCCTCCACGACTTCGTCGTCTACACCGGCCAGGGCTGGCTGTACAAGACCGCCGTCGAGGTGATCTTCCTGCCGGTGACGTACCGGGTGATCAGCTACATCAAGCGGCACGAACCAACGTACGAATTTGCTGTCTGAGCGGTTGTTAAGGCTCTTCTGGCGAGTGCGTAAGGACGCGTTAATTACCGGCTACTCGCGGGTAGGTTGGAGTGATGACCGTCACAGTGGACAAAGTTGACATGACGATGCTCGGCACCGTCCGCGACTATGGCGACCAGGCGCTGCTCCTGGAATTCAACAGCACCGCCGAGGTCCTGGCGTGGACCGACACGCTGCGCACGGCGGGTTTGCCCGGCGTGCTCGACATCGTGCCGGCGTCGCGGACCATCCTGATCAAGCTCGCCGCACCGCGATATCAGATTCCCACCGCACAGCGGCTGTCCAAGCTCCGCCTCGGCGAAATCGACAACACCGAGGCCAGCGCCCCGCAGCAGGCCGACGTGACCATCGACGTCGTGTACGACGGCACCGATCTCGACGAGGTCGCCAAGCTGACCGGGCTGACCTCCGACGAGGTGATCGCCGCCCATACCGGGTCGCTGTGGCGCGTCGCATTCGGCGGTTTCACGCCGGGCTTCGCCTATCTGGTCGGTGGCGACGAGCGACTCCAGGTGCCGCGCCGCAGCGAGCCGCGCACGCGCGTGCCGGCGGGCTCGGTGGCCCTCGCCGGTGAGTTCGGCGGCGTCTACCCGCGCGAGACCCCGGGCGGCTGGCAGTTGATCGGCCGTACCGACGCCACGTTGTGGGACCTCGAACGGGAGCAGCCGGCGTTGCTGATTCCGGGCATGCACGTGCAGTTCCGGGCAATCGGTTAGGAGCGCGACCATGACCGCAACACTCGAAATCCTCAAGACCGGCCCGCTCGCGCTCGTCGAGGACCTGGGCCGGCCCGGCCTGGCCCACATGGGCGTCAGCCGCTCGGGCGCGGCCGATCGCCGCTCACACACGCTGGCCAACCGGCTGGTGGCCAACCCCAACGACCGCGCCACCATCGAGGTGACGTTCGGTGGCTTTTCTGCCCGGGTCCATGGCGGCGGGAAAGAGGGCGTGGCGGTGGCCGTCACCGGCGCCGACGCCGATCCCTCCGCGAACGGAATCCCGTTCGGCACCAACAGCATCCACTACGCGCACGACGGCGAGGTGATCTCCCTGGGTGCGCCCCACACCGGTCTGCGCAGTTACGTCGCGGTCCGCGGCGGCTTCGTCGTCGACCCGGTGCTCGGCTCCCGCAGCTACGACGTGATGTCCGCGATCGGCCCGCGGCCGCTGCAGGTCGGCGACATGCTGACCATCGGTGCGCACACCGCGGAGTTCCCGGAGCTGGATCAGGCGCCCGTGGCGGCCATCGCCGAGGACCTGCTGGAGCTGCTGGTGGTGCCCGGCCCGCGTGATGACTGGTTCGTCGACCCCGACGCCCTGGTGCACACGGAGTGGATCGTCACCGATCGCAGCGACCGCGTCGGCATGCGGCTGAACGGCCGGCCCCTGCAGCACCGCTGGCCGGACCGCCAGCTGCCCAGCGAGGGCGCGACACGGGGCGCAATTCAGGTGCCGCCCAACGGTTTACCGGTGATCCTCGGCCCCGACCATCCGGTCACCGGCGGGTACCCGGTGATCGGTGTCGTCGCCGACCACGACATCGACAAAGTGGGGCAGATCCGGCCCGGTCAGCACGTGCGCATGCACTGGTCCAGGCCGCGTCATCCGTTTGGCGCCTGAACCCGCACAGGCACCAGCGCAGGCTGCGCAATCCTGGTAGAACGAGGGGGTGCACCCCACGGATCTCTCCCGCGTCCACAACGTTCACACGGCGCGACTGGTCCACACCGCTGATCTGGATGCCGAGACCCGGGAGGGCGCCCGGCAGATGGTCATCGACGCCTACGACGGCGATTTCTCGGATGCCGACTGGGAGCACTCACTGGGCGGCATGCATGCGCTGGTCTGCCGCCACGGCGCGATCATCGCGCACGGTGCGGTCGTCCAACGCCGGCTGATGTACCGCAACACCGCGCTGCGGTGCGGCTACGTCGAAGCCGTTGCGGTCCGCGAGGACTGGCGGGGCCAGGGCCTGGCCACGGCGGTGCTCGACGCCGTCGAGCAGGTGATCCGCGGCGCCTACGAGATCGGGGCGCTCAGTTCCTCGGATGCGGGACGGCCGATCTACACCGCACGCGGCTGGCTGCCGTGGCGGGGCACGACGTCCGTGCTGGCGCCCGCCGGTGTCAATCGCACGCCCGAAGACGACCATTCGCTGTTCGTGCTGCCGGTCTCGGTTGAGGTCGACACCACCGCCGACATCACCTGTGACTGGCGCGAGGGCGACGTCTGGTGAGGCCTTGTGAGGTTTTTGCCCGCAAAAGCCCAGTTCAGCACCGCATGTGACATAAACGTCACCGTTTCCGGGGCGCCGACACCGCTGAGCAATGGCCGGGTAACCAGCCGGAAACACGCTGTCCCTTCACTGAACGCATGAGTGATCCCGAACGGGCCCCGCTCACCGGATTTCGGGTGGCGGTGACCTCCGCACGACGTGCCGATGAGCTGTGCACCCTGCTGCGCCGCCGCGGCGCGACGGTGATCGCTGCCCCCGCCATCTCGATGGTCCCGCTGCCCGACGACGACGAGCTCCGCACCAACACCCAGGCGCTGCTCGAAGTGCCGCCCGACGTCCTGATCGCCACGACCGGCATCGGCTTCCGCGGCTGGATGTCCGCCGCCGACGACTGGGGCGTGTCGGGCGAGCTGACCGATGCCCTCAGCCGCGCCCGGATCGTCTCCCGCGGCCCCAAGGCCACCGGTGCGCTGCGGGCGGCAGGCCTGCCCGAGGAGTGGTCACCCGATTCCGAGTCGTCCCGCGAGGTGCTGGGCTACCTGCTGCAGGGCGGTATCGCCGGCATGCGGATCGCCGTGCAGCTGCACGGCGCCACCGATGAGTGGGACCCGTTCCCCGAGTTCCTCGACGAGCTGCGTCGGGCGGGTGCAGACGTCGTCCCGATCCGGGTGTACCGGTGGCAGCCGGTGCCGTCCGGCGGTGCGTTCGACTCGCTGGTCAGCGATATCGCCGAGCGCCGGCTCGATGCCGTCAGCTTCACCTCGGCGCCCGCGGTGGCGGCGACCCTGATGCGCGCGACCGAGCTCGGCATCAATGACCAAGTGCTGGAAGCATTTCGGGGCCCGGTGCACGCCATGTGCGTCGGGCCGGTGACAGCGCGGCCGCTGGCCCGGCTCGGGGTGCCGACATCAGCCCCCGAGCGCATGCGCCTGGGTGCGCTCGCGCGCCACATCGCCGATGAGCTCCCCGTGCTGCAGACCCGAAAGCTGCGGGCCGCCGGACACGATCTCGAGATCCGCGGTACCTGCGTCGTGGTCGACGGGGTGGTCAAAGACCTCTCCCCGGCCGGGATGTCCATCGTGCGGGCGCTGGCGCTGCGGCCCGGTGCGGTGGTGTCGCGGCAGGAACTGCTGGCCGCGTTGCCGGGTAGCGGTTCGGACACCCATGCCGTCGAGACCGCGGTGCTGCGGCTACGAACCACATTGGGCGACAAGGAGATCGTCGCGACCGTGGTGAAGCGCGGCTACCGGCTGGCGGTCGACGACTACTCGGTAGGTGCACGATGAACCCCGTCCTGGTCGCCCACGGCACCCGCAAGGGCTCGGGCGTCGCGATGATCGGCGAGCTGGCCGAGCAGGTGAGCGGACTGCTGGACCGTCGCGTGCACACCGCGTTCGTCGACGTCCTCGGGCCCACACCGGCCGAGGTGCTGTCGACGCTGCCGCCCGGCCCCGCCGTCGTCGTCCCGGCCTTCTTGTCGTCGGGCTACCACGTCCACAAGGACATCCCCGCCGGCATCGCCGAAAGTGGCCACCGGGACGTCACGGTGACGCCGGCACTCGGGCCCTCGACCGCAATGGTCCGGGTGCTCGCCGACCGGCTGATCGAATCGGGCTGGCGCCCATCGGATTCCGTGGTGCTGGCGGCTGCCGGAACCTCGGACCCGCGTGCTGCCGGTGACCTGCGCCGGACTTGCGCCATGCTGTCGGCGACGCTGGGCAGCCGCGTCGAGCTTGCATTCGCGATCAGTGGCACGCACTGGGTGGGCGACGTGGTGGCCCGGCTGCGGAAGCACGGCGCCGAACGCGTCGCCGTCGCGTCATACCTCTTGGCCGACGGACTCTTCCAGGACCGGCTGTACACCTGCGGAGCCGACGTGGTGACCGACCCGCTGGGCCGGCACCCGGGCGTCGCCAAGCTGGTGGCACACCGGTTCCGGACGGCCCGGTTGTCGCTGGCCGCCTAGGTTTTCGGCGGAAACGCAAGGGGTACCGCCCATTTGTGGGGGATATCGCGGCCCATACTGGAGACATGGCCAAGCGGACGGGCAATGACGTAGCGCTGGACACCTACCGGTTTCTCCGTGGCGGCATGGTGGTCATGGCCGTGCTGTTGGGTGCCGCGCTGGCCGTCGAGCG
Organism: Mycobacterium sp. SMC-18; assembly: GCF_045310895.1. Lineage (NCBI taxonomy): Bacteria > Bacillati > Actinomycetota > Actinomycetes > Mycobacteriales > Mycobacteriaceae > Mycobacterium > Mycobacterium sp. SMC-18. Next base: position 102,512 of record NZ_JBJIAL010000011.1, on the reverse strand, counting down.
CGCGCACGCCACGTGCTGGCAGACGTCGATCAGCGCCTACTACTTCACCACCGCGCATGCCGTGTTCGTGGGCGTGCTGTTCGCCATCGGCGCCATGCTGATCGTTTACCAGGGCGCCAGCGACACCGAGAACACGCTGCTCAACCTGGCCGGGGTGTTGGCCTTCGTGATCGCCGTCGTCCCCACCACGCGGCCGGTACTGCAGTGCGGCACAGCTGATCCCGTGGCAGTGCAGACGGGGTCGGCCGTACTGTTCAACGCCTGGACGGTCACGGTGGTGCTCGCCGGTTCACGCGCCGCGTCGTGGTTGTTGTTCCGGCCCAAGCGGCCCGGCACCGTGCTGGGTGCCGCCGCGAGGTGGCTGCAGCGCGCGGTGCTCGGGACCGGCGTCGTGGTGCTGATCGTGGCCCCGGACTGGTTCCGGATCAACGCCCACGGCATTGCCGCGGCCGTCATGTTCGGCGCCATCGTGCTGACGGTGTTCAGCTCGGCTTTCGGCACCGCGCCGGCGTGTGGAAGTCGTTACCGTGGCGCGTACCAGACGATCTCACTGTTGATGGCCGCCAGCTTGCTGACCGCGGTGGTGCTGCACCTGAGTCTCGACGGCTTCAATCATGCCGTGCTGATCGCCGAGATCGCGCTGATCATCGAGTTCACGGCGTACTGGGTGTTGCAGACCATCGAGGACAACAGCTGCTCGCACTGACGCCCAGCCCGCGATCAGGCCGCTACGTCGACGCCCAGCGGGCCGATCTCGACCAGCCCGGCCCACACCCGGATCGGGTAGACGGGCAGGCTCACCGAGGGATCATCAAGGCAGACACCGTCATCCAGGGCGAAGGCCTGCTTCTTGATGGGACTCTGCACGCAGACTCGGCCGGCGCGGTCACCGACGAGCCCACGGGACATCACGGCCGCACCGGAGAACGGGTCGATGTTGCCGACGGCGTACAGCGATCCGTCGTGCAGGCGGAACAGCGCGGCCTGCGAGCCGTCGGGCAGCAGCACACCGGCACCACGGCCGGGCACCAGCCGGTGGTACGAGCAGACCGCGGTCCACTCCGAACGGTCCTGGTACTGAGCAACTTCGGAAAGGTCGTTGAGCGTCATCGTGGCCTCCTGATCAACTCTTGGCGGGCGGGACGGTGGGCATGCCGATCGGCACCTTGCGGCCGTTGCGTTCAGTGAACGCGATGGTCGGGTCGGCGACGTCGGGCGCGTTGACGAACGAGACGAACTGGGTCAGCTTGGCCTTGTCCTCCAGCACGCCCTTCCACTCGCAGGAGTAACCGTCGACGTGCCGTTCCATGGCGGCTTCGAATTCGCTTGCCAGGCCGAGAGAGTCGTTGCACACGACGTCGCGGACGTGGTCGAGACCCATCTGGTCGACCCACGGCGCCGTGCGCTGCAGCCGGTCCGCGGTGCGGATGTAGAACATCAGGAACCGGTCGATGTAGCGGACCAGCGTCTCGTCGTCGAGATCACCGGCCAGCAGCTGCGCGTGGGCGGGTGTCATGCCGCCGTTGCCGCCGACGTACAGGTTCCAGCCGGTCTCGGTGGCGATGACGCCGACGTCCTTGCCACGGGCCTCGGCGCACTCCCGGGCACAGCCCGAGACACCCATCTTGATCTTGTGCGGCGACCGCAGTCCGCGGTAGCGCAGCTCCAGATCGATGGCCATCTGCACCGAATCCTGTTGTCCGTAGCGGCACCAGTCGCTACCGACGCAGCTCTTGACGGTGCGCAGCGACTTGCCGTACGCCTGCCCGGACTCCATGCCGCCGTCGACCAGGCGCCGCCAGATCTCAGGCAGCTGGTCCACCCGCGCACCGAACATGTCGATCCGCTGGCCACCGGTGATCTTGGTGTAAAGCCCGAAGTCCCTGGCGATCTCACCGATCAGGATCAACTGCTCCGGCGTGATGTCACCACCCGGGACGCGCGGCACCACCGAGTAGCTGCCGTTCTTCTGGATGTTGGCCAGGAAGTGGTCGTTGGAGTCCTGCAGGGCGGCCTGTTCGCCGTCGAGGATGTGGCCACTGCTGGTCGACGCCAGGATCGAGGCGATGGCGGGTTTGCAGATGTCGCAACCCTTTCCGGTGCCGAACTTCTCGATCAACCCGGAGAACTTCCGGATCTCGGTGGCCGAGATGATCTCGAAGAGCTCGGCGCGCGACTGCGGGAAGTGCTCGCACAGCGCCTTGGACTGCTCGACGCCCTGGGCTTCCAACAGCTGCTTGAGCAGCGGAACGCAGGAGCCGCAGGAGGTGCCGGCCTTGGTGCAGGCCTTGAGGCCGGCGACGTCGCTGCAGCCGCCTTCGATCGCACCGCACAGGTCGCCCTTGGTGACGTTGTTGCACGAGCAGATCTGCGCGGCGTCCGGCAGGGCACCCACACCGAGAGCGCTTGCGCCGTCACCGGACCCGGCGGGAGCGATGAGCGCCAGCGGGTCACCGGGCAGCGCCTCGCCGACCATCGGGCGCAGCACGCCGTACGCCGACGCATCGCCGACCAGGATGCCACCCAGCAGGGTCTTGGCATCGTCGGACAGCACCAGCTTGGCGTAGGTCTGCTTCACCGGGTCGTTGACCACGACCTGCAGGCAGTCGGGTGTGACGCCCTGCGCGTCACCGAAACTCGCGACGTCGACGCCGAGCAGCTTCAGCTTGGTCGACATGTCGGCCTCGGGGAACTCGGCGGCACCCCCGAGCAGGCGGTCGGCGACCACCTCGGCCGTGGTGTAACCGGGACCGACCAGGCCGTAGCACCGGCCCTCGACCGCAGCCACCTCACCGACGGCGTAGATGTCCGGATCGCTTGTCACGCACGACAAGTCCGTCAGGACGCCGCCGCGCTCGGCCATGTCCAGACCGGCGTCGCGGGCCAGTTCGTCTCGCGGACGTACACCGGCGGCGAAGATGACCAGGCCGGCGTCGATCAGGGTGCCGTCGCTGAGCAGCACGCGCACGCCCTCGTCGAGCGGCTCGATGGCGTCGGTGCCGACATCCAGGTGCACCGAGATGCCCAGCTTGCCGATCATGCGGGCCAGCAGCGCACCGCCGGCGTCGTCGAGCTGCTGGTTCATCGGGCGGGGCGCCCGCTCGACGATGTGGGCCTGCATGCCGAACTGGCGCAACGCATTCGCCGCTTCCAGACCGAGCAGACCACCACCGATGACCACGCCGGTGTTGTTGCCGTGTTCGGCCGAGCGCTGCATCGCGGCGCGGATGCCGTCCAGGTCGTCCAGGGTGCGGTAGACGAAGCAGCCGTCGAGCTGGTGGCCGGGCACCGGCGGCACGAAAGCGTACGAGCCCGTGGCGAGGACCAACTTGTCGTACGAGATGCCGCGGCCCGACTCGGTCACCACCGTCTTGGTGGCGCGGTCGATACCGCCGACCTTGTCGGCCAGCACGAGGTCGACCAGCCCGTCGCCGTCATACCCGTTGCCCGGCAACGCCAGCTTCGACCGGTCCCAGTGCTCGGTGTAACCCGTCAGCCCGACGCGGTCGTATGCCGCGTCCGCTTCTTCGGACAGCACGGTGATGCGCCATTGACCCGCGGTATCCCGCGAGCGCAGCGCCTCGACCAGGCGATGCCCGACCATTCCGTGGCCGACGACCACAAGGTTCTTCGCGTCCATGCCCCAAAAGGTAGGAAGCCGATATTGCGGATTGTGTTGCCGCGTGTGAATCGACCGTCACGCTCTTCTCACAGGCCTCGGCAAACGCCGGTGAAGTGAGTGGCCCCGGTCACAGACCTGGGCTTCCGAGCTACCCGACGCCGGCAGGCGGGGCGGTGGTCGGGGTGGTGTACGGGTTGTAGATCGTGGTCGTGGTGGTCGTCGTCCCGTAACCGGAGGTGCTCGACGGCGTGTAGGTGCTGGTCGACGTCGTCGTGTCGTCCGTCGTCGACGTTTCCGACGTGCTTTCCGTCGTCGTCGTCGTAGTCGTGGTGGTGGTGGTCGTCGTCGTGGTGGTCCGGGTCGTCGTCCGCTTGGTAGTCGTCGGATACGTCGTCAAGACCGTGGAGTCACCGACGGGACCGGACGGCTGCTCGGACTCCTCGGAGGTCTGGATCACCTGGTAGATCAGGATGATCAGCAGGATCGCGGCGGCAACGCCTGCGGCCCACCACAACCCGTAGTTCTCCTCGGCGCCGTCGGGCTCGCTCACTGCCACCGCGCCAGAATATCGGCGGCCACCGTACCCAGAGCGCGCTGCAGGAACGGCCCGAAGCTGATGCGGCCGACGCCCAGCGGACCGAAGGACGCGGGATCGTCGGACTCCGGGATCGCGATGGCGTTGATGGGCAACGGCAGGTCGGCGGCCAGGCGGCGATAGGTGTCGTCATCGTGGCGGCCCACCGGGTACAGGGAATCCGCGCCGGCCGCCGCGCACAGCTGCAACCGCTGCACCGCGCGCTCGTACCGGTCGGCCTCGTCACCGATCTGGCGCAGGAACAGGTCGGTGCGCGCGTTGATCACGACGTGGACCCCGGAAGCGTCTGCCGCCCTGCGCAATTCACCGACCAGGTCGGCGTGCTCCTGCGCGTCGCGGATGCGGCCGCCGTCCTTGTGCACGGTGTCCTCGATGTTCAGACCCACCGCGCCCGCGGCGAGCAGCCCGGAGATGAGGCGGCTCGGGGCCTCGCCGTAACCGGATTCGATGTCGACCGACACCGGCACGTCGACGGCCGCGGTGATCTGGCTGACGCGCGTGGTGAGGTCGTCGAACGACATGCCTTCGCCGTCGGGCTTGCCCACCGAGTCGGCGACGGGGTGGCTACCGACCGTCAGCGCGACGAACCCGGCCGACACCGCGAGCTTCGCCGACCAGGCGTCCCACACAGTCGGGAGGACGACCGGATTTCCCGGCTGGTGCAGGGCCAATAGTGCTTCGGCGCGCTGCGCCAGAACCGCGTCGGACATGGTCATACCGTACCGACAGCCACTGCCGAGACATGCCGACACCGTCGCGACAAACGTGACCTGTCTCACTTTCATCTCCGGATCTGACTAGCATCCGGTGTCGTACTGTGATTTATGACACCCTTCAGCCCAAGGAGGTCGCCCGATGTCCACCACCACTGAGCTCACCGAACTGCACGAGTTGATCGGCAGTTTGCGCCGGTCCGTCAGCTCGCTGGCCGCCAAATACGGGGACTCCCCCGCCACCCGCCGCATCGCGAATGACGCCGAGCGCCTGGCCGTCGACATCGAGCGGCTGGACATCGACATCGAAGAGCTGGAATTCAGCCGCGGCATCAAGACCCAGCACGCCAAGGAAAAGATCGTGATCCCCGACCACGACTACTCCAGCGAATTCTGGAACGACCACGACGGTGGCGTCGGCGGCTGACCGACTCGGGCACGACGGCCGTCGTGCCCGACACCGCCCGTCCCACAACTTCATAGGTAGGCCCTGCCCCCAACCGAAATCGAGGATGCTTTCGTGAGCGCACCCGCCGCCAACCGCCCCGGGACCGGCGTCTTCTCCCCCACGCGTGCGCAGATACCGCAGCGCACCCTGCGGACCGACAACTGGCTCAAATCCCCGATTCTCATCGACCTGGGTTTCGCCGCGTTCGTCATCTACGCGACGGTGCGCGCCTTCCAGCGGGACCACTTCTACGTCGCGGACTATCACTACCTGACGCCGTTCTACTCGCCGTGTCTGAGCGTCAAGTGTGGTGCGGCCAGCGAGTTCTGGCCCCAGATTCTGCCGGCCGACGGACCGCTGTCGCTGATTCCCTTCGCGGCGCTGTCCCTGCCGTTCCTGCTGCTGTTCCGGCTGACCTGCTACTACTACCGCGGCGCCTACTACCGCACGGTGTGGCAGTCCCCGACCGCGTGCGCCGTCGCCGAACCGCATGCCAAGTACACCGGTGAGACGCGGTTCCCGCTGATCATCCAGAACACCCACCGGTACTTCTTCTACATCGCGGCCATCATCTCGGTGATCAACACCTACGACGCCATCGTCGCGTTCCACTCGCCCAGCGGTTTCGGCTTCGGGCTCGGCAACATCATCCTGCTGGGCAACGTCATCATGCTGTGGGTCTACACGGTGTCCTGCCACTCCTGCCGGCACGTCACCGGCGGCCGGCTCAAGCACTTCTCGAAACACCCTGTGCGCTACTGGATCTGGACGCAGGTCAGCAAGCTCAACACCCGCCACAAGCTGTACGCGTGGATCACCCTCGGCACCCTGATGTTCACCGACTTCTACGTCATGGCGGTGTCCGCCGGGTGGTTCAGCGACCTGCGATTCGTCGGCTGAGTCAAACGTCTTGATTTTCACCGCTATTCACAACAATTTGGAGTTATTTCATGGCTGAACTCGAACGGCACGAGTACGACGTCGTCGTAATCGGAGCCGGCGGGGCGGGGTTGCGTGCGGTCATCGAAGCCCGGGAGCAGGGCCTGCGCGTGGCGGTGGTGTGTAAGTCGCTGTTCGGCAAGGCCCACACCGTCATGGCCGAGGGCGGCTGCGCCGCCTCGATGCGCAACGCGAACTCCAAGGACAGCTGGCAGGTGCACTTCGGTGACACCATGCGCGGCGGCAAGTTCCTGAACAACTGGCGTATGGCCGAGCTGCACGCCCGCGAAGCACCGGACCGCGTCTGGGAACTGGAAACCTATGGCGCGCTGTTCGACCGCACCAAGGACGGCCGGATCAGCCAGCGCAACTTCGGTGGCCACACCTACCCCCGCCTGGCGCACGTCGGTGACCGCACCGGCCTGGAGATCATCCGCACCATGCAGCAGAAGATCGTCTCGCTGCAGCAGGAGGATTTCGCCGAGACGGGTGATTACGAGGCCCGCATCAAGGTGTTCCACGAGTGCACCATCACCGAGCTGGTGAAGGACGGCGACCGCATCGCCGGCGCGTTCGGCTACTGGCGTGAGTCGGGCCGCTTCGTGCTGTTCGAAGCGCCCGCCGTGGTGCTGGCCACCGGCGGCATCGGCAAGTCGTTCAAGGTCTCGTCGAACTCCTGGGAGTACACCGGCGACGGGCATGCCCTGGCGCTGCGAGCCGGCGCGACGCTCATCAACATGGAGTTCATCCAGTTCCACCCGACGGGCATGGTCTGGCCGCCGTCGGTGAAGGGCATCCTCGTCACCGAGGGCGTGCGCGGCGACGGCGGAGTGCTGAAGAACTCCGAGGGCAAGCGCTTCATGTTCGACTACATCCCCTCGGTGTTCAAAGGTCAGTACGCCGAGACCGAGGAAGAAGCCGACCAGTGGCTCAAGGACAACGACTCCGCACGCCGCACCCCTGACCTGCTGCCGCGCGACGAGGTGGCGCGCGCCATCAACTCCGAGGTCAAGGCCGGCCGCGGCACCCCGCACGGCGGCGTCTACCTCGACATCGCCTCGCGCATCCCCACCGAGGAGATCAAGAAGCGCCTGCCGTCGATGTACCACCAGTTCATGGAGCTGGCCGAGGTCGACATCACCAAGGACGAGATGGAGGTCGGGCCGACGTGCCACTACGTCATGGGCGGCATCGAGGTCGATCCCGACACCGGTGCGGCCCGCACGCCCGGCCTGTTCGCGGCCGGTGAGTGCTCGGGCGGGATGCACGGCTCGAACCGGCTCGGCGGTAACTCGCTGAGCGACCTGCTGGTGTTCGGCCGGCGGGCCGGCCTCGGCGCGGCGCAGTACGTCAAGGCGCTGCCCGCACGGCCGGTCGTCTCCGATGACGCCCTGACCACCGCGGCGCGGGAAGCCTTGGCGCCGTTCGACGAACACGTCGGCGCGGAGAACCCGTACACGCTGCACACCGAGTTGCAGCAGGCGATGAACGACCTGGTCGGCATCATCCGCACCAAGGAAGAGATCGAGCAGGCACTGCTCAAGCTCGACGAGCTCAAGCGCCGGATGCACAACATCACCGTCGAGGGCCACCGGCAGTTCAACCCCGGTTGGCACCTGGCCGTCGACATGCGGAACATGCTGCTGGTCAGCGAGTGCGTGGCCAAGGCCGCGCTGGCCCGCACCGAGAGCCGCGGCGGCCACACCCGCGACGACTACCCGGAGATGAGCGCCGACTGGCGCAACATCCTGCTGGTGTGCAGTGCGGGCGGCGGTGACCCGATCGTCCCCGACGTGACCGTCACCCCGGAGCAGCAGGTGCCCATGCCGGCCGAACTGCTCGCCTGCTTCGAGCTGTCCGAGCTGGAGAAGTACTACACCGACGCCGAATTGGCCGCCCATCCGGAACGGAGCTAGCGATGAGCAACAGCTACCAAGCCAATCTGCGGGTCTGGCGCGGGGACGACACCGGCGGCGGTCTCGACGACTTCAAGGTCGAGGTCAACGACGGCGAGGTGGTGCTCGACATCATCCACCGCATCCAGGCCACGCAGGCCCCGGACCTGGCGGTGCGGTGGAACTGCAAGGCCGGCAAGTGTGGGTCGTGTTCGGCGGAGGTCAACGGCCGTCCCCGGCTGATGTGCATGACGCGCATGTCGACGTTCGACCCGGCCGAGACCGTCACCATCACCCCGCTGCGGGCGTTCCCGATCATGCGCGACCTGGTGACCGACGTGTCGTTCAACTACGAAAAGGCGCGCCAGATACCGTCTTTCGCGCCGCCGAAGGACCTCAAGCCCGGCGAGTACCGGATGCAGCAGGAGGATGTCGAGCGGTCGCAGGAGTTCCGCAAGTGCATCGAGTGCTTCCTGTGCCAGAACACCTGCCACGTGGTGCGCGACCACGAGGAGAACAAGCAGGCGTTCGCCGGGCCGCGCTTCCTGATGCGGGTGGCCGAGCTGGACATGCACCCGCTCGACACCCTCGACCGCAAGGACATGGCGCAGGACGAGTTCGGCCTGGGCTACTGCAACATCACCAAGTGCTGCACCGAGGTCTGCCCCGAGCACATCAAGATCACCGACAACGCACTGATCCCGATGAAGGAGCGCGTCGCCGACCGCAAGTACGACCCGATCGTCTGGCTGGGGAACAAGCTCTTCCGGCGGTAGGTTGCCGATCCGGCGGGGACGGCGATGTTTCGGCGTACGCTCGGAAGGGCAGCCAATCCGTGACGAAAGGCAGCCAGATGGGCCAATCAGAAACGCACAGCGTCGACGACATTCGGACCGCGATCCGCGAGCTTTCCTTGCGCGCCGAACTGGCCCGCAAGGAAGGGCGGCCTGACGACGCCGCTGAACTCGAGGCGCGGGTCGCGGGGTATCGCCAGGAGCTGGCCTCCCGGCCCTGACGCGGGCGCTAGGCGGAGAGCAATCCGAAGCTCACTGCTCCACCACAGATCGCAACCAGCCCCGCGACGATGAACGCCGCGCTCAGGCCAGGTGTCGAGATGCCGGCGGCCGGGTCACCGGTTGCGGCCAGCGCGCCGCACAGCGCAACGCCGATGGTCAGACCGAGCTGACGAGCCGCGTTGACCGCGGCGGCCGCGGTTCCGGCACGAACCGGTGGTACCGAGGTTGCGGCGACGGCGGGCAGCACGGGTGACACGATCCCCGCTCCGACGCCGGACACCACCAGCGCGCCGATGAACGTCGTCCACTCCGGCCGGGTGACGACGGCGCCGCCCGACAGACATGCCAGTCCGGTCAGGACCGTGCCGCCTCCGAGCACCCAACTTGGCGGGGCGTCGTGCAGACGGGCGCTGAGGGCTAGCGATACCGCGATGAAGGCCACCAGCTGAATGGTCAGGATGAGCGCCGCCTGCAGTGCGCTCATGCCTGCGGTGCCCTGCAGCCAGCGAGACAGCGCGGGCAATACCGCGAAACCGGCGAAATAGTACGCAAACGAGGCGGCGAGCGCGCCGGTGAAGCCGCGGGTGGCGAAGAGGCCGGCAGGCAAGACCGGATTGGCAACGCGGCGTTGAACCACGACGAACACGCCGGCAGACACCAGACCTGTCGCAGCGCCGGCGGCCGTGCCGGTCGAGGTCCATCCGTGTTCTCCGGCGTTGATCATGGCGTAGGTGAGCCCGGTCATCGCCACCGTGATCAGCGCTGCGCCTGCGAGGTCCACTCGGCCACCGCGGTGGTGCTCACGCGGTAGTGAGACAACGCCGAGGAGTAACGCGATGCCACACACGGGCACTGCGGCGGCGAACAACCAACGCCAGCTGACGAATTCGGTGACGGCACCCCCGGCGAGGGTGCCGACCGTGCTGCCCGCGCCGGCCACCGCGCCCCATACCGCAAACGCGATTCCGCGGGCGCGCCCGGCATAGCACTGTGCCAGCAGCGGCACTGCAGTCGCGAATATCGCTGCGCCGCCGACACCTTGGGCGGCACGGGCGGCAACCAATTGACCGCCGGAGCCCGCGAGCGCGCAGACCGATGACGCGGCGCCAAATGCGGCCAAGGCGAGCAGGAACAGCCGGCGGTGCCCGATCCGGTCACCCAGAGTTCCCATGGCCAAGACCAGGGCGGCGAGGGCGAGCGTGTAGACGTCGACGATCCACTGCGCGACAGTGAATCCGGTCCCGAAGTCGTCAGCGATGGTGGTGGCACTGACCGTTACCACCGTGGTGTAGACGAGGAGAAGAAACGTTGCGGCGCAACATGCCAACAGCGGGCGTCGGTCTGCCGGCCGGTTGACCACGGCGATACGTTGACTGGACTTCGATGCGGAGGATGTTGACGGCACAGTGCCACGTTGATGTAATGCCCTTGTGCGTGTAAACCCTTACACCGCGCCACTGTTGCAGAACGTGACCGACCTGCTCAACCGGCCCGCATCCACGCCCGCCGAGCTCCAGGATCGATGGACCGCCCGGGCGATGCCGACCGACCAAGATGCGACGGCCGAAGACCTGCGTCACGTGCGAGAGTTCTTACAGCAGTGGGAAAAGCTGGTCGAGGCACGCACCGATGAAGACCGGGTGAGCGTTCTCAATGAACTGCTGGACCGCTATACGACCAGTCCGTCGATCACCAATCACGACGGCAGCGGCTGGCACCTGCACTACCGCGCTCCCGACGCTGGATTCGCCGCCACCCTGGCCGGCGCTACCAGCGCCGCTGCGGCCCAGTACCTCACTGACCGGGGCCTGCACCGGATACGCAGATGTGCACGGGCCGGCTGCTCGAACGCCTTCGTCGACTTCACTCGACCGGGGACGCAGAAATACTGCAGCCACCCTTGCGCCAACCGCGACGCCGTGCGGCGGCATCGGGCATCATCACGGCGCAGTGGTTGAGTCTCAGGCCTCCAGGCGGCGGAATGCGCTGCGGTGGAAGACCATCGGCTCGACGTCGGGGTTGATGACGATGTCACTGATCGCCAGGACCACGATGGTGTGATCGCCGGCGGGGACCAGCTGATCGATCGACGTCTCGAGCCACACGCTGGTGCCGTGGATGAACAGCGCACCGTTGTCGCGTGCCTCGGTTTCCATGCCGGCGAAGCGGTCACCGGTCTTGGCGGCCAGCGTGCGCGCCGCGGCGTCGTGCTGCTGGCCCAGCACGCTGATGCCCAGGGCCGGCAGGTCCTTGAGCTTCGGCCAGGTGGTCGACGTGTTCTGCACACAGAACGACACCAGCGGCGGTTCCAGCGACACGGGCACGAAGGTGCTGGCGGCCAGGCCGACCTTCTCGCCGTTGACGTGGGCTGCGATGGCGACGACACCGATCGGGAAGTGGCCGAACGCCGCGCGCAGGGATGCCGGGCTGAGATCTGTAGAGCTCATAGTCCGTCCATCTTCACATGGCACTCCCCGAGGCACCCGAGCAAGCGTCCGCTTGGCGGGAACGCCCTGCTACCGGCCGAGGTAGCGCGCCAGCGAGTCTTCGGCCGCCTCGGGTATGAATCCCGCTGATTCCAGCTTCTGGGTGTCGAGCACGCTGTTGCGCGGCCGCGGGGCCACCGCGCCGGTCGCCGAGGCGAAGTAGGCCTCGGTGCTGACGCCTGTCACCCGCGCCGGATCGTGGCCGGAGAGCTCGAACACCCGGCGGGCGATGTCCGCCCACGACATCGCCGGGCCCGAACCGGTGACGTTGTACGTCCCGTACGGCGCGCCGGTCGTGGTCAGGTGCCGGATCGCCCGGGCCAGCTCGGAGGTGAACGTCAGCCGCCCGACCTGATCGTCGACCACGGACGGGTCGACGCCGCGCTCGGCCAGCGACGCCATGGTCCGCACGAAGTTGCGGCCGTCCCCGATCACCCACGACGTCCGCAGGATGTAGTGCCGCGGCACCGTCGCGATGATCTGGTCGCCGGCCGCCTTGGTCTGGCCGTACACGCCGAGCGGGGCGATCGGGTCGTCCTCCCGGTAGGGCGAGTCGGAAGTGCCGTCGAACACGTAGTCACTGGAGAGATGCACCAGCGTGAGGCCGCGGGCGGTCGCGATACGGGCCAGCGCCGCAACGCCGGTGACGTTGACGGCCCAGGCGTCGGCTCGCCCGGTCGGGGTCTCGGCCGCGTCCACGGCGGTGTACGCGGCGGCGTTGATGACGGTGTCGTAGTCCTGCCAACGCAGCACCGACTCGAGGTCACCGGACAGGTCCACCTGCTCGCGGGTGACGAACTCGACGCTGGGGTCGTCACCGTATTCGGCGCGCAGGGCCCGGCCGACTTGGCCATCGGCGCCCAGTACCAACGTCTTTCGCGGTGCGACCGGCTGGATGTCCGCCAGCCGCGGATGCGTCCGGTCCTTGGCCGAGAGCTCGGCGCGTTCGAGCGGAATCGGCCAGTCGATGGCCAGCGTCTCGTCGGCCAAGTTCACCGAAACATACTGTGCGTCAGGCGAATAGTGGTCGTTGACGAGGTAGACGTACGCGGTGTCGGGCGCCAGGGTCTGGAACGCGTTGCCGACCCCGCGGGGTACGAATACCGCCTGCGATGGATCGAGCTCGGCGGTGAACACCGCGCCGAACGTCGGGCCGTCGCGCAGGTCGACCCAGGCGCCGAAGATCCGGCCGGTCGCCACCGAGACGAACTTGTCCCACGGTTCGGCGTGGATGCCGCGGGTCGTGCCCGCCGCGTCGTTGAAGGAGATGTTGTTCTGCACGGGCCCGAAATCCGGCAGCCCGAGCGCCGTCATCTTCTCGCGCTGCCAGTTCTCCTTGAACCAGCCGCGGTTGTCGCCGTGCACGGGCAGGTCCCAGACGGTCAGGCCCGGAATCGGTGTGGCATTGGCGGACAACGGTTTTCCGTACTCGGTCACGGGTTGCCCATCGCTCACTGGCCCTGGCTCGCGTAGCGCGCTTCGGTGGCGTCCTTGACCGGACGCCACCATGCCTCGTTGTCGCGATACCAGGCGATGGTGGCGCTCAGCCCGTCGGCGAAGTCGACATATTTTGGCCACCAACCGAGTTCGGTGCGCAGCTTGGTCGAATCGATGGCGTAACGCAGGTCGTGTCCGGCGCGGTCCGTCACGTGGTCGTAGCCGTCGGACGGCTGGCCCATCTGCGTCAGGATCATCTCGATGACGGTCTTGTTGTCCTTTTCGCCGTTGGCGCCGATCAGATAGGTCTCGCCGAGGCGCCCCTTCTCGATGATCGTCAGCACGGCGGACGAGTGGTCGTCAACGTGGATCCAGTCCCGCACATTGCGGCCCGCGCCGTACAGCTTCGGCCGGATACCGCACAGCACGTTGGTGATCTGCCGCGGAATGAACTTCTCGACGTGCTGGTAGGACCCATAGTTGTTGGAGCAGTTGGAGATTGTGGCGCGGACACCGAACGAGCGCACCCAGGCCCGGACCAGCAGGTCACTGCCGGCTTTGGTCGACGAATAGGGCGACGACGGGTTGTAGGCCGTGCGTTCGGTGAACTTGGCGGGGTCGTCGAGTTCGAGGTCGCCGTAGACCTCGTCGGTCGAGATGTGGTGCAGTCGGGTGCCGTGCTTGCGGACCGACTCCAGCAGCGTGAACGTCCCGACCACATTGGTGTGCAGGAACGGTTCCGGATCGCGCAGCGAGTTGTCGTTGTGCGATTCGGCGGCGAAGTGCACCACGATGTCCGTCGTCGCCATCAGCTCGTCGACCAGCGCGGCGTCGGCCACGTCACCCAGGACGAACGTCATCCGCTGTTCGGGCAGGCCGGCAAGGGATTCCCGGTTGCCCGCGTAGGTCAGCTTGTCCAGCACCGTGACGTGATGGTCGGTGTGGGCCAGGACGTACCGGACGAAGTTGGCGCCGATGAATCCGGCGCCCCCGGTGACCAGCAGCCGTGCCATCAGTACCCCCTGCTCAGCAGGTCCAGCAGGTATGTGCCGTAGCCGGACTTCACCAACGGCTCGGCGCGCTCGCGCAGCTCGTCGCTGCTGAGATAGCCACGCCGCCAGGCGATTTCCTCGGGCACCCCGATTTTCAGACCGGTGCGGCGCTCGATGGTCCGCACGAACTCGGCGGCGTCGGTCATCTGATCGAACGTCCCGGTGTCGAGCCACGCCGTGCCGCGCGGCAGCACCTGTACGCGTAACCGGTTCTGCGCCAGATACGTTCGGTTGATGTCGGTGATCTCGTACTCGCCGCGGGCACTGGGCTTCAACTCACGGGCGATCGACACCACGTCGTTGCTGTAGAAGTACAGCCCCGGCACGGCGTAGTTGCTCTTCGGCACCGCGGGCTTTTCCTCGAGCGAAACCGCCTGCCCGGCATCGTCGAATTCGATGACGCCGTAGGCCGACGGTTCGGCGACCCAGTAGCCGAAGATCGCGCCGCCGTCGACGTTGTTGAACCGCTGCAGCTGCGTGCCCAGGCCCGGGCCGTACAGCAGGTTGTCGCCGAGGACGAGCGCCACGCTGTCGCCGCCGAGGAAGTCGGCGCCGATGGTGAAGGCCTGCGCCAGCCCGTCGGGCGACGGCTGCTGGGCATAGCTGATCGAGACGCCGTACTGCGAACCGTCGCCGAGCAGCCGTTCGAAACTCGGCGCGTCGAGCGGCGTCGTGATCACGAGGATGTCGGTGATCCCCGCCAGCATCAACGTGGACAGCGGGTAATAGATCATCGGCTTGTCGTAGACCGGGATCAGCTGCTTGGACACCCCGGCGGTGACGGGGTGTAGTCGCGTGCCCGCGCCCCCGGCCAGGATGATGCCTTTCACCCGGCCATCCTGACATACGCGCACCGCGTCAGGTGCTCACCGAGCCGACTCCACCGCAGGCTCGGATGCCAGCGTCTTGCCGTTCTGCACGATTTCCAGGCCTGACGACGAGACGTGGTACTCGGCGGCATCGGGATCGTTGAACGCGACGAAGCCGTCGCCGGACTCGTTCACGGTGCCCAAGCGGATCGTCGCACCGTCGGAGATTCGATAGCCCAGGTAATACAGCACCCCGACGCTGCTGCGGCAGATCACGACCGCCGACTGCGCGGTGCGCAGGATCATCGCGGCCTCGTCGGCTCCCGTGCACCGGGCGGCGCCGTTGTAGGTGGTGAAGCCGCGGGTGTCGGCGTCGGGCAGCACCATTCGCGCGGTGGTGGGCACCAGCGAGGTCGGGGGCTCCGGCTCGGTGGAATCGACCGACGTCACGGTCACGCCCGTCGGCTCGGACATGGTCGTCGTGGCCTCCGCCGAAGTCGTTGGGCCGCTGCGTCCGTCATGCCCGCGCATCAGCACGACGCCGACGAAGACCAACGCCACCACCAGCAGGATCCCCACGCCGATCAGCGCCCAGGCCGTCGGACTCATTCCGGACCGCGGCGTTGACGACGGATCCGCTTGGCGCACAAGGCCCATGGGCGCGGGCGACGGCGCGGATGCGACAGTCGGCACACCGGGTACCGCGTGCGCGGTGGCGATCGGGGGCACCGTCGCCGCCGCACCACGCGCCAGCGCCGCGGCGAAATCCCCGCACGAACGGAAGCGGTCAGCGGGCCGGCGGGCCATCGCAATGGCCATCACAGGGTCCAGGTCGGCGAGGTCCGGGCGGACATCGGCCAGCCGTGGCACCACACCACTGACACGCTGGCTGATGAGCACGACGGGCGTCGAATCGCCACCTGGGGGCTGGCCGGTCAGTAGCTGAAAAGCGGTGGCGGCCAAAGCGTATTGGTCGGATCGACCGTCCAGCGGCTCACCGAGCAATTGCTCGGGCGCCGCGTAGTTCGGCGTGCCGAGCGTCATGTTCGTCGACGTCAGGCCGTCGAAATCGTCGACGCGCCGGGCGATCCCGAAATCCGCGAGCAGTACCCGCCCGCGACCGGGGCCGCCTGCGCCCAACAGGATGTTCGCGGGTTTGACGTCGCGGTGCAGCAGTCCTCGGCTGTGCGCATGATCCAGCGCGTCGGCGATCGCGGTGACGATCGCGATCACCTGGTCCCGCGGCATCCCACGAGGGCACTGCGTCCGGAGGACGTTGCCCGCGTCGGAGCCCTCGACGTAGTCCATCGAGATCCACAGGCGCCCGTCGTATTCGCCGCGGTCGTGCACTCCGACGATGTGCTGATGCCACAACGTCGCCGCGGCGTCGGCCTCGCGTTCGAAGCGCCGCCGGTATTCGGCATCGGCGGACAGGGAGGCCGGCAGAACCTTCAGCGCGTCGGTGCGGGGCAGCCGCGGATGCTGGACCAGATACACCTCACCCATGCCGCCGGCACCCAATTTCCTGACCACGGTGAAACCGGCGAAAACCGATCCATCGGGCAGCGACATGGTCGGATCGTAACTGCCAGAACGCGAATCGGCGGCCACTCGAGACTCGCCCGAGTGGCCGCCGGTCGACGCATGGCCTTACCGCTTGTCCATGATGCCCTCGATCTGGTCGACACCGTGGATGCCGCTGTTGGTGTCGCTGGCCAGGACGATGAGCCCGTTGCCCTCGTGGTTGAGCGTGACCAGCATGGTCTCGTGCGCCATCGCGGCGTGCTTGTTGCCGTGGTTGTAGAGCGGCGTGACGACGTCGTCGTTCAGCTTGGCGAAGAAGTTGGTGTCGATGCCGTTCGCGTTCCAGGCCCGGTACTGATGCTTGCTGTTCTGGACGAAGGTCTTGTCGTGGTCGGTGACCTCGATGACCTGGTCGACCCACTTGTGCTCGTCCTTGCTGACCTTGCCGGCCTTGACCGCCCGGTCGATGTCTTCGCGGGCGGGGCCGTAGAGCCGGGTGAGGTGGATGTGCAGTTGGTCGTATCCGCGGCCGTCCTGCGAGTTGATGCCGAGGGCCCAGTCCGGCGAGCTCCCGAAGTGGATCGAGTCGTAGGCGTCCTTGAAGTAGTTCGGGGCGTCCGAGCGCAGCAGGTTGGGGCATTCGATCCCGGTCTCCCGGACCGTCGGCACCACCAGCAGATCCTGGACCGCCTTGATGTCGTGCTTGCCCGGGTGCACAGCGAAGCCACGGGTCGAGTCATTGCCCGGCCACTGGACCTGCAAGTTGTGACCCGGGTTCTTCGGCGAGTGCTCTCCCACGCCGTGCGCCGGCGGCTTCACGCCGTCCCAGATCTTGTCGTCCTTGTGGGTGAGGTCGCACTCCATGAAATGCTGCGTGCCCGTCTCCGCGTGGGCGGCGGGCGAGAGACCGAACGCCAGCGCCGGCGCTGCCACCAGGGCGGCGGCGGCCGCGATACGGCGGGTGAAGCGGGAGCGGGTGGTCACGGTCGTGGTGGTCATATCGTCTCCTGAAGGTTGTGGGCCGTTTTGGCGTTGAAACAACCTTCGCGGAACCGACGGCCCAGGTCAGTCCGCTGATCGGGCCCTCGACCGGACGAAATCGGCGTCCCCCGATTGGGGGACATGCACCGGTTTCCGTTGATCGGCTCTTCTTTCGACACATTGGATTTGGAGCCGTCAACTTTCCTTGACCGTCAACGAAAGTTGACGGCTCCCGACGGAAGGTGTCTGTGGAGAGCCCGGCCTCGGTGATCGGTGTAACCCGCGCCGGCAAACCAGGTACCACCGGTCACATGTGAGTTGAGTAACCTGGCGCCATGTCCGATGCGTCGATTCTGTCCGTGCTGCGCGAGCGCGCCGGCGCGACTCCCGACGACGTGGCCTACACCTTCACCGACTACGACCACGACTGGGACGGCGTCACCGAGAGCCTGACCTGGGCCCAGCTGTACCGTCGCACCCTCAACGTGGCGCACGAGCTCCGCATGCACGGCGTCCCCGGCGACCGCGCGCTGATCATCGCGCCGCAGGGTCTGGCCTACATCGTCGGGTTCCTGGGCGCCATGCAGGCGGGTTTCATCGCGGTGCCGCTGTCGGTCCCGCTACCGGGTTCGCATGACGAGCGGGTGAGCGCCGTCATCACCGACACGTCGCCGACGGTCGTGCTGACCACCGCGGCCGCGTTCGACATCGCCGCGCAGAACGTGGACGACGGTGCCTCGATGGTCGCCGTGATCGCCGTCGACACGCTCGATCTGGACGCGGACCGGGACTTCGATGAAGAGGTGCCGGCCGGCCCGGACATCGCCTACCTGCAGTACACGTCGGGGTCGACGCGGTTGCCGGCCGGCGTGATGATCTCGCACAAGAACCTGCGCGTGAACATCGAGCAGTTGCTCGCCGATCTGCTGTCGCAGCACGGCGGCGAGCTGCCGCCGGGGTCGACGCTGGTCTCGTGGCTGCCCTTCTACCACGACATGGGCCTGGTGCTCGGGATCGCGGTGCCCATCTTCTCCGGCCACAAGGCCGACCTCATGAGTCCGATCGCCTTCCTGACGCGCCCGGTCCGCTGGCTGCAGGCGCTGTCGCGGAACAACCCGGCGTGGTCGGCGGCGCCGAACTTCGCGTTTGATCTCGCTACGCGCCGCGTCACCGACGAGGAGATGGCCGAGCTCGACCTCAGCGGCGTCATCGGCATCAACAACGGCGCCGAGCGCATCCACCCGCCCACCCTGATCAAGTTCGACGAGCGCTTCGCGGCCGTCGGCTTCCGGCCCGAGATGATGGTGCCGTCCTACGGCCTGGCCGAGGCCACGCTCTATGTGGCCAGCGGTGCGCACGGCCGGCCGCCCGAGGTCGTCGAGTTCGCCGCCGAAGAACTGACGCAGGGCATCGCCTTGCGCAAACCCGGTGGGACGCCGCTCATGCGGTACGGGCGGGCGCCCTCGCCGCTCCTCGAGATCGTCGATGCCGACACCTGCCAGGTGTGCCCCGACGGCGTCGTCGGCGAAATCTGGGTCCGTGGCGACAACGTGTCCGCCGGGTATTGGCGCAAGCCCGAGCAGACCGGGTCCGCCTTCGACGCGACCCTGGTGAACGCCCCCGAGGGCACCCCCGGGACGGGCTGGCTGCGCACCGGGGATCAGGGCTTCATCTCAGATGGCGACTTGTTCATCGTGGGCCGCATCAAGGACATGCTGATCGTGCGCGGCCGCAACCACTACTCCGACGACATCGAAGCGACGGTGCAGAAGATCAGCCGGGGACGGGTGGCGGCGATCGCCGTGACCGACGACCACACCGACCAGCTGGTCACCATCATCGAGCTCAAGGCGCGCGCCGATGCCGCGACGCTCGACGGGCTGAAAAACGATGTGGTGGCGGCGATTTCGCGGGCACACGGGTTGCAGGTCGCCGACGTCGTTCTGGTGGAAGCCGGGTCCATCCCGACCACCACGAGCGGCAAGATGCGGCGGTCGGCGTGTGTCGAGCAGTATCGGCAGGGACAGTTCATCCGGTTGGACGCGTAACCGCACCGCATGTGGATCACCCTGCTGGTGATGGCGATCGCGGTCAGCCTGGAGCCGTTCCGCATCGGCATGTCCGTTGTCATGCTGAACCGGCCGCGCCCGCACCTGCAGCTGGCGGCATTCCTGTGCGGCGGTTTCCTGATGGGCCTGTCCGTCGGCGCGGTGGTGCTGTTCTTCCTCGAGTCCCGGTTACCCGCTTGGGCCTCAGCACATTTCAACCTGCCGACGGTCCAGATCGTGATCGGCGTATTGGCCTTGGTGGCTGCAGTGCTGCTGGCCGTGACGAAGGGGCGCGAGCGGACCGTCCCGGACTGGCTGACCCGGCTGCTCACCGGGCGGTCGCTGTGGGTCGCGGGCGTCGCGGGCCTGGGCATCGCGCTGCCCTCGGTCGACTATCTCGCGGCGCTGGCCGTCATCGCCGCCGCGCACCTCGAGGCGGGGGTGCGAATGGGTGCGCTGGTGACCTTCAACGTGGTGGCGTTCTCGCTGGTCGAAATCCCGCTGCTGGCCTACCTCATCGCACCGCAACGCACGCGCACCGCAATGAGCAACCTGCACAACTGGATTCGCGCGCGCCAGCGTCACGAGGTCGCGGGTCTGCTGGCGGCAGTGGGTGTTGTGCTCGTCACCGCGGGTGCGGTGGGGATCTAGTTGCCGTTGTGGCCGCGAATGTGCAGCCAGCGCTTCCCGAACCCCGGATCCGCGATCTGTGTGCACGCTCGCGAACCGCCGGGCCGCGCATCGTCGCGAATGTGCAGACAGCGCATCCCTACGCAATTTTCCGTGATCTGGATGCACGCTCGACGAGGGATGCCGGTGCGGGTTCACCAGTCGCGGCCCAGGCTCGAGCCACCCGGGCCAGCACATCACTTTCGGCGTGCCGCTTGACCACTCGTATCCGCGTCCAGCCCAACTCATCTAGGTCCTCTGATCGAATGATGTCGTGGGCGAACCGACGTGGGTCCGTCCGGTGATGGTCACCGTCGTACTCGACTGCCAACTTGTATTTCTCCCAACCCATGTCGAGGTAGTACTGCCGCTTGCCGTCGGCACTCCGCACCGGAATTTGCGTCGTCGGTCTCGGGTACCCGGCGCGAATGAGCAATAGCCGTAACCAGGTCTCGGGTGGCGACTCGGCACCCGCGTCATAGAGGTCGAGGGCGGCGACCAATTGCCGCATGCCGCGCGCGCCGCGATGTTCGAGCGCAAGCCGGCGGACGGCATCCGCCGTGAAACCGGTTGCGTTGCCGAGTGCGTCGAGCCGAGCGATCGACTCATCGAGGGTGCCGCGGCGGCCGATGTCGAAGGCCGTCCGCTCAACGCTGGTGAAGGGAAGTCCGCCGCGAACAACGACGTCGTCTGCCGCCAGTTGAACCTTGTGCGTGACGATTCCAGCTGGTGGCCGGCGGCCCGACCAGGCCAGTTCGATCGGGAGGCGATCTTCGATGTAATCCGCGCCATGCAGGCGCGAGGCGGTAAGGCCGGCAATCACCCCACCGCGCCGTGACCACAACCAGGCCGCCGTGGCTCGGTGGTAGATCGTGAGGTCGTCACCCGACTTGTCGGTGTAGACGTCGGGGAACATCGCGGTGTACCGGGAGCGCAATTGATGCTTCCGCACTCGCCCGGCGGCAACCGCCTCGCTGCCGATGAATGGGGTCTGCACAAGCACTCACATTGCGGCATCGCAGGTATCGCGGGAACCGCGAAGGCACGATCTGTGGATGGATCGCGCACTGTGGATAGCCCGCTCAGTTCCGCGAATGTGCTGCCAGCGCGCCCCAAACGCGATTCTCGCGATCTGTACGCACACTCGCGGACCGAGCGAGGACGCGCAACCCCTAGTGCGCGCTCGGCCCGTGGCTGAGCACGTAGTTGATACCCGACATCAGCTGGGACACCGGGTCGGCGGCACCACCGAAGGCGGCCTGCGTGGCCGGGGCGGTGGCGGCAGCGGGGTCGTAGCCGTTGACGGGATCGACGGTGACGGGCGCGGTCGCCGGGTCGTCGTTGCGCGAATATCCCGCATCCACCATGGGTTTCATCACGGCGTCAAGGTGATTCATGTCCGCTTCGGACATGCCGAGGTACTTGAACGGCACGACGAGCGGCAGGTGCTGCTCGGGGATCATGTACGTCGTGGTCGTCGCGCCGCGGGAGTTGACGGTCTTGATGATGTTCTGCGGCGGCACGTTCTTCGGGTTGGTGAACGCCACCGCGGTGTGGCCGGTGGCGAGGCCGACGACGGCGTTCGCGAGCGCCATCAGGTTGTCCGGGCGGTCCGGCCAGTCGGCGATGCTGTCGTACGCGGAGATGAATTGGTAAGTGTCGTACTGACTGTCGACCACCGGCGGCATCAGGAAGTCGAGCGCGGGGACCGTGCTGCCGACGGGGTAGGTCTGCCGCAGGAAGCTCTGCGTCCACGGGTTGATGGCGAGCGGGTCACCGTAGGTGGCGAACGACAGCTCGTTGGGTGGCGGCGCGGCCGGGTCGTACGCGAGCCGGTCCTGCACGGCGTGCACGACCATGGCGCCCTCGGACAGGCCGATCACCGTGCCGGGGCCGCCGGCCTGAACGCGGTTGATGACGTTGTTCTTGCCGACCTCGACGGACTCACCAATGCTGGGGCCGTTCAAGCCGATCTCGGGCATCTTCTGATGTAGCTCGTCGATGCCCGGGATGACGCTGAGCACGTGGCCCTGCACCTGGCCGGCGGGGTAGTCGACGATCTCCCGATTGAGACCCGGGAACCAGTCGGCGCCGGTACGACGGATGTACTCGTCGTACGGGATGCCCATGACGTGCGCGCCGCCGAGTGCGTACCCACGGCCGGGGGTGCCGATCGGCGGGATGGCCGGCACGAGCGGGCCGCCGGAGCCGGCGTCAGAGCTGGAACCGGGACCGGTCCAGGGCTCGTCGGCCGTCGCGATCCAGTCGGCGAGGGGCCCGGAAGCACCGACCGTCAACAGCGTGGTGGCAATCGCCAACGAGCTGGCAAGTCGCTTGTTCATACGTTGCTCCCCTGCGGTTTCGGGCGGGACGGCCACCAGTTCGCTTCTCCGACGAGCGTGGCCATGGCAGGCACGGTGATGGTCCGCACCAGGAAGGTGTCCAGCAGGATGCCGGCGCCGATGACGAAGCCGCCCTGGATCACGGTACCGATGCTGGAGAACAGCAGACCCCACATGGAGGCCGCGAAGATCAGGCCGGCCGCGGTGATGACGCCGCCGGTCGACGACAGCGTGCGGATGATGCCGTACCGCATGCCGTGTGGCGATTCGTCACGCATGCGCGAGACGAACAGCATGTTGTAGTCGGCGCCGACCGCGACGAGCACCACGAAAGCCAATGGTGGGACGGTCCAGTGCAGCGGCTGGTGGAACAGGTACTGGAAGACCACGACGCCGATGCCGAGCGCCGCGAAGTACGAAAGCACCACGGAGCCAACCAGATACAGCGGCGCGATGAGCGACCGCAGCAACAGCATCAGAATCAGCAGCACCACCGCGACGGTGACGATGATGATGAACCGGATGTCGTTCTGGTAGTAGTCGCGGGTGTCCTTGAGCGCCACGGGATAGCCGCCCATCGACACCGTGGCATCCGACAGCGACGTGTTCGGCTGGGCGCCGCGGGCGGTGTCGCGGATGGTGTTGACCTGGTCCATCGCCGCGGCGCTGAACGGGTCGAGTTTGGTGAGCACGAGGTAGCGCACCGAGTGCCCGTCGGGCGAGATGAACATCTTGGACGCCGACTTGAAGGCCTCGAGCTGCAGCACCTCGGGCGGGATGTTGAAGCCCGCCTGGGTCGGGCCGCCCGCGTTCTGTTTCATCGACAGCAGGAACGCCCCGGCCTGGTCGAGGCCCGACCGCATCAGCTGGATCTGTTCGACGACCTCGTCGACCCCGTTGGCGACTTCGCGGCTGCCGCTCGCCGACCGATCGGCACCTTGACGGAGCTTAGTCAGATTGGCCTGCGCGCCCGCGGGACTGTCCATCCCCATGGTGCGCATCACCTTCGTCAGGTTGGTCATCGCACTCTGGAGTTGCTGCACCGACGCGTTGAGCGTCTTCTGGTCCTGCATGGTCTGCAGCTGCCCGGCGAGCTTGTTGATCTCGTCGATGGTGCCGTCCTGGCGCGCTTCTTCCAGACGCTGGAAGTGGCCGCGGGTTTCGGCACACGACAGGTCGAGGTCGCACACCGCGTTGTTCTGCAGCGCCGCCAGCACCGGGCCGACCCAGCCGAACATGTCTTTGGCCGCTGTGTAATTCAGCCCCAGGGTGTTGCCCAGCTTGCTGACGCTGTTGACGAGCTTGGCCGCGACTTCCACGTTCTGCACCAGCTTGTTGCCGCCGTACTGGCTGCGGATCGCGGTGAAGGCGTCGAGCGTCGTCTGCAGTTGCGTGGCGATCTGGCCGACCTGGCCGCGCACGTCGGCGAGGTTGGTCGCGAGCGTGTCGGCGCCCTTGGCCAGCCGGTTGATGTCGTTGGTGCGCTGGCCGATCATGCCCGCGCCTTCTGTCAGCCGGTCACCGACCAGGCCGGCCTGGAAGGTGGCCCGGAACTCCGGCGGCACCTCGCCGAGGGGACGGGTGATGCCGCTGACCATGGCGACGTCCGGTAGCTGGCTGATGCGCGACGCCATCTGCTCCAGGTCCGCGAGGGCCTGCGGCGAGCGCAGGTCGCGCGGCGATTGGACGAGGACGTAGGACGGCACCGACTGGTTGACGTTGAAGTGGCTCTCGAGCGCGGCGTACCCGATGGAGCTCGGGGCCGACGCTGCGACGGCCTTGCGGTCGTCGTAGTTGAACTTCGCGAAGCCCGCGGCGCTGGCCAGCAGGAGCAGCACCAGCAGGCTGGCCACCAGGTGCAGCTTCGGTCGGCGGACGATGCGCGCGCCGGACCGCCGCCACAGCTGTGCGGTGATCTCGTTGCGCGGTTTGATCCAGCCCCGCGGCCCGACGAGCGTGATGATCGCGGGCAGCAGCGTCACCGCGGCGAGGAACGCCACCAGGATGCCGATGGCCGACGAGACGCCAACCGTGGAGAAGACGCCCATCTTGGCGAAGCTGATGCCGAGGAAGGTGACGCCGACGGTCGCGGCCGACGCCGTGATGACCTTGCCGACGGAGCCCAGCGCCCGCCGGACGGCGTCGGTCGATTCCAGGCCCTGCCGCACATAGTCGTGGTAGCGGCTGATCAGGAACACCGCGTAGTCGGTGCCCGCGCCGAAGATCATGGCGCTCAACAGGATGATGGCCTGGTTCGACACCCCCAGCCCGGTCAGCTGGGACAGTCCGGCGACCGTCGCCTGCGCGATCACCAGCGACATGCCGATGCCGGCGAGCGGCAGCATCATGGTGACGGGATTGCGGTAGACGATCAGCAGCACCAGGAGCACGAGGACCGCGATGGCGATCTCGATGGGCATCCGGTCCTTCTCACCGGCGACGGTGAGGTCGGCGACGGTGGCCGCCGGTCCGGACAAGTGGATCTTCAGCGGGCTGCCGGCGGTGCTGTGCCGCACGATGTCGGCCACCCGGTTGTAGGCGGCGTACGACTGCGGTGTCCCCAGCGCGCCGGCCAGGCCGACGGGCAGCACCCAGGCCTTCTTGTCCTTGCTGGTCATGAAGTTGCGCAGCGGCGGGGTGCTGATGAAGTCCTGCATCATGACGACGTCGTGCGGGTCGTCGCGCAGAGCGTCCACCAACTTGCGGTAGGTGGCTTCGTCGTTGCGATCCAGGCCGCGGTCGTTGATCAGGACGACGAGCAGCAGGTCGTCGGTACCGGGTTCCTTGAAGGCCTCGGTCATGTGCCGGGCGGCGACGTTCGACGGCGCATCGGCGGGCAGCATCGCCAGTGGATGCTTCTGGGCCATCTCGTTGAGGCTGGGGACGGCCAGGGGCAGGGCCACCGCGAGCGTGATCCACAGGCCGATCACCGCCCAAGGCCACCGCACCACAAAATCGGCTAGCCGTCGCAAGTGGTCACCAGTTCCCGCCGTCGGCGATCCGCGTGCAGACCGACTTCATCGCCTCCAGGTACCGGGTCACGGACTTCTTGGCGATGGGGTTGTCCGGGTACATGACCTCCATGACCGTGCCGCCCTCGTAGCGGAAGACGTAGATGGTCAGCTGGTAGGAGTACCGGCCATCGGAGTAGATGCCGATGTTGTTGGCGTATCCCATCTCGGTGGCGGCCAGGATGGTGTTGAGCGGCGCCGCGCCGCCGTGCAGGAAGTTCGACACCGGGAAGTTGGGCCGCGGCCAGTCCAGCCACGGTGCGAGCTCCAGGACGCGGTAGTACGGAACCCGCGCCATGTTGAGGTTGCCGTCGAACGACTCCTGCGCCGCCCAAGCGGCTTCGTTGAAGGTCGCCGCGGCGATCGGCACGGTGATGGGCACCAGTCCCGTGAACCAGCCCTGCGTCATGAAGTTGTCCGACGTGCGCCGGGTGTCACGCGGGGTGAGGCCGTAATACGTTGCAGCACCGGTCAATTCGTGCTCGACCTGGGCCATGCAGGCGAACAGGCCGCCGACGAAGCGGGCGCCGGCCGCCTCACAGGCAGCCTCGAACCGCGCCGTCTGCTCGGGGTCCATGAGCGATTCGCCGACCATGTCGCCGACCGACGGCTCCATGGCGTTCCCCAACGGCAACGGGAACTCCGGCATGCTGTTGTTGTTGTTCTCAGCAAACTCGATCCAGGCCTGCACCTCGGGAGAGTCGACGGTCAGCGCCGAGGTGCGCTCGTGCTCCTGGACGCACCATTCGTCGAAGCTGCCGGCGTCGGGCAGAGCAAACGCTGAGCCCCCTGTTGTCAATGCTGTGTACCGGCCATGAGCCTCCAGCATCGTGATGCCGATGAGCGCCGCGTCGCCGTGGACGTGGTCGATGGCCGCGTAGAAGTTGAAGCTGTCTTCGCTCTGGACGATGCCGAAGGAGAAGCAGCCCCACTCGAGCGGCGTGGGGATGTCCACGAGGTGCTTGCGGACGTCCTCGACCGCCAGTTCACCGTGGTTGACGGGCTCGAACTCGAGGTCCTCGGGGTCGAGGATTGTATGGCGAAGGATCTCGCCCGTGCCATTTCCCGTCGCTCCGCTCGCCCCGTCCTCGGTGTACTCGAACCAGCTGAGGTAGGTGTCGTGCCTGCGCAGATAGGAGTTCAGCGCTTCGTTCATGGCCGCGATGTCGCACTGACCAGGGACTTCGCACGTCGCGATGATCTGCCGGGAGTACTCCAGGCCCGAACCGGTGCGCTCGACGACACCGCGGATGTGCTGGCCCTGCATGTAGCTGACCGGCACCGAACTCACAGGTGCCTGTCGGGCCACTTCGCGAGCCGCCTCGGTGGGGTGCCAGGAGGTCAGAACACCTGGGATCGGCGTCCAATCATCGATCTTTCCGATCGTGATCTTCCCGATTCGCAATTACTTTCCTCCCAGGTTTGGGCACACAGAGGCCCGGCAACACTGTTGGCGCCATCAACATACCCCGGCAACCTTTGCCGGCGCCGTTACGCCTGGTGGGGCGGTCCGCGCTGACCACCCACCACCGGCGCACATAATCCTCGTGCTTCAGCAACCTACATGTAATACTGGCCCGCAGAAGATGAGCTGGCCGTGGCCGTTCGGAAGATCAACTGGCCATTCATGACTGAGCCGGCCGTCAAGTAGATCTGCCGACCAATCGTCGAGGCCGGCCGTTCGCAACATAAATTCTGGCGCTGAACACGGTCTCCTGCGCGGGATCGGACGTCACCGGCAAAACGCGGAGGACAGCTTTTTCATGGCAACGATCGAAGGTCCGGAAACGTCCAGCTTCGCGATCGTCGGGTACGCCGCCCGCTTCCCCGGAGCCACCGACGCCGAATCCTTCTGGGAGATGCTGCGCGAAGGCCGGGACGCCGTATCCGAGGTGCCACAAGACCGGTGGGACGTCGACGAGTTCTTCGATGGCGATCCGGACGCCCGCGGCAAGATCATCACGCGCCGCGCCGGCTTCCTCGAAGACGCCGTCGGGTTCGACGCTCCTTTCTTCGGGGTGTCCACCCGCGAAGCCAAGATGATGGACCCGCAGCAGCGGTTGCTGCTGGAGATGGCGTGGCGCGCCGTCGAACACTCGGGCACGGCGCCGTCCGCTCTGGCCAACACGCAGACCGGCGTGTTCATCGGTCTGGCAACGCACGACTACCTGGGCATGGCCTCGGCCGAACTGACCTACCCGGAGATCGAGGCCTACATGGCCATCGGTACCTCAGGCGCCGCGGCAGCCGGCCGCATCAGCTACCGGCTGGGCCTGCAGGGTCCGGCCGTCACCGTCGACACCGCCTGCAGTTCGTCGCTGGTGGCCGTCCACCAGGCGTGCCAGGCCCTGCAGCTCGGCGAGTGCGATCTCGCGCTGGCCGGTGGCGCCAACGTCATCCTGAGCCCGGCGACCATGATCACCTTCTCGCAGTCGCGCATGCTGGCCCCGGACGGCAAGTGCAAGACGTTCGACGCCTCCGCCGACGGCTATGTGCGCGGCGAGGGCTGTGGCGTCATCGTCGTGAAGCGACTGGAAGACGCGGTGCGCGACGGCGACCGGATCCGGGCCGTCATCCGCGGCAGCGCCATCAACCAGGACGGCGCCTCGGGTGGCCTGACCGTCCCCAATGGTGTTGCGCAGCAACGTGTTATCGCCGAAGCGCTGGAGCGCGCGGGCCTGTCGCCTGCCGACGTCGGCTACTTGGAGGCGCACGGCACCGGCACGTCGCTGGGTGACCCGATCGAGGTGCAGGCCGCGGCCGCGGCCTACGGCACCGGGCACGACGCCGACAACCCGCTGCTGATCGGCTCGGTGAAGACGAACATCGGGCACCTGGAGGCCGCCGCGGGCGTCGCCGGCATCATCAAGGTCATCCTGTCGCTCGAGCATCAGGAACTGCCCAAGCACCTGCACTTCAAGAACCCGTCGCCGCACATCCCGTGGGACCGCATCCCGGTGAAGGTCGTCGACGAGGCCACCACCTGGGAACGCGGCGACCGGCCGCGCGTCGCGGGCATCAGCTCGTTCGGCTTCTCCGGCACCAATGCCCATGTCCTGCTTGAGGAAGCACCCGCCGCCGCGCCGGCGCAGGCACCGGCCGAGGAGCCTGACGACCGGCGCTTCATGGTGCTGCCGCTGTCGGCCCGAACCCCGGCCGCGCTGCTGCAGTCGGCCGAGGACTACCGCACCTGGCTGACCGCGCACCCCGAGGCCACCCTCTCGGACGTCTGCATCACCGCGGGTGCGGGCCGCGCCCACTTCGAGCACCGTGCCGCGCTCGTGGTCAATTCCCTGGATTCCGCGCGCGAATTGCTCGGCGCGCTGGCCGACGACCGCCCGGCGCCGGGCCTGGTGCGCGGCACGTCCGCCGACAAGCCGAAGACCGCCTGGCTGTTCCCCGGTCAGGGCAGCCAGTTCGCCGGCATGGCCAAGGAGCTGTTCGAGACCGAGCCGGTGTTCGCCGAGACCGTGAAGCAGTGCGCGGCCGCAGTCGCCGATGTGCTCGAAAAGCCTTTGCTGGACGTCATTTTCGAAGGTCCGGATGAGACGTTGCGCCTCACCAGCTACGCCCAGCCGGCGATCTTCGCCGTCGAGATGGGCCTGGCGCGGCTGTGGCAGTCGTGGGGTTTCGAGCCCGACGTCGTGCTCGGCCACAGCGTCGGCCAGTACACCGCGGCCTGCGTCGCCGGGGTGTTCAGCCTCGAAGACGGCATGCGCCTGCTCGCCGAGCGCGGTCGCCTGTTCGGGAACCTGCCCCCGGGCGGCCGGATGGCGGCGATCTTCGCCGCACCCGAGCGCGTCGAGCGGCTGACCGACGAATACCCCCGCCTCTCGGTCGCCGCGTACAACGGCGCCAACACCGTGCTCTCCGGTCCGGGCGCCGACCTGGAACGCGCTGTCGCCGGGCTGACCGGTGACGGCATCCGCTGCGACTGGCTGGAGACCAGCCACGCCTTCCACTCGGCGCTGCTGGACCCGGCGCTCGACGAATTCGAGTCGTACGCAAACCAATTCACGTTCAATGCGCCGCAGCGCATCCTGGTGTGCAACCGCACCGGTGACACCCTGGGGCGCACCGCCAAGCTCGACGGCCAGTACTGGCGCCGGCACGCACGTCAGCCCGTCGAGTTCTCCAAGGGCGTCGAGACGCTCGCCAAGCTCGGTTGCGCGGTACTGCTCGAAGTCGGCCCGCAGCCGATCCTGACCGCCGCGGCCCTGCGCGCCTGGCCCGACCCGACGAGCGCACCGCGCGCCATTGCGTCGTTGCGCCGCAAGGGCGCCGACCACCGGCAGATCACCGAGGCGCTGGCCACCACCTACACCGTCGGCCACCTGCCCGACTTCGCCGCCGTCCGGCCCGGCTCGGCCCACAATGTCGATCTGCCGACCTACCCCTTCCAGCGCAAGGCGTACTGGTTCCGCGACGAGCGCGTCGCACCGTCCGCCACGGCGCACATGGGCGGGGCGACCACCGAGGCCGTCCGCCTGCTCGAAGACGGCCGCATCGATGAGCTCGCCACCTTGCTGGGCGGCACCGATGAATCGACGACCGCAGTGCTGAACAAGCTTGCGGCCCAGCACAACCGGCAGCGCACCGCGCAATCCGTCTCGGACGCCCGGTACGAAATCCGCTGGGACAAGATCGCGGCCGGAGCGCCCGCGGAGGTCGGCGAGGGCTCCGCGTGGGTCGTCATCAGCGACGACGCGGCCGTGCTCGCGCCGCTGACCGAGGCCCTGACCCGGGCCGGCCACCGGCACCGCGTTCTCGGGTTGCTGAGCTCCGACGCCGACGAGCAGCAGCTGGAGGCCGACCTGCGCGCGGCTGTCGAGGAGGAGCCGACGCTGCGCATCCTGCACGTCGCCGGGCTCGATGCCGACCGGGCTTCCATGCAGGCCGTGCTGCGGGTGCAGCACCATGTCCTCAGCGGCACGCAGCGCCTGTTCCGCGCGGCGGCCGCCGCCGAGCTGCGGGCGCCCATCTGGGTGATCACCCGTGGTGCACAACGCGTTACCGACACCGACACCGTCGCACCCGAGCAGACGGGTCTGTGGGGCTTCGGCCGTTCGGCAGCGCTGGAATACCCCCAGGTGTGGGGCGGTCTGGCCGACCTGGCCGAGGGCAGCACCGAGGAATGGTCGCGGTTGCTCACCCAGGTGATCGCGGCGCCGCGCGGCGAAGACCAGATCGCGCTGCGCGCCGAGGGGGTGCACGTGCCGCGCCTGGTCCGCCGTACCGGGCAGCCGAACCCGACTCAGCTGGAATTGCGCACTGACGCAACGTATCTGGTGACCGGTGGCCTGGGTTCGCTCGGCCTGGAGATCGCGGGTCACCTGGCCGCGCACGGCGCCCGGAATCTGGTACTGACCAGCCGGCGCGCGCCGAGTGAGGCAGCGCAGCAGCGCATTGACGCACTGCGCGAGCAGTACGGCTGCCAGACGCGTGTCGTCACCGCCGATGTCGCCAATCCGCACGACGTCGCCCGCCTGATGTCGACCCTGCGCGCCGAACTGCCGCCGCTGGCCGGTGTCGTGCACGCCGCCGGCGAGAACAGCACCACGCCGCTGGCCACCCTGGAAGACGCCGAGCTGGAGCGCGTCTTCTCCGGGAAGGTCTGGGGCGCTTGGTACCTGAGTGAAGCCGTCACCGACCTGAAGCTGGACTTCTTCCTGTCCACGTCGTCGATCTCGGCGGTGTGGGGCAGCTACGGCCAGACCGCCTACAGCGCCGCCAACGCGTTCCTCGACGGCCTGACCTGGCGCCTGCGTGAGCAGGGCGTGCCCGGCATGAGCGTCAACTTCGGCCCTTGGGGGGCGGGCGGGAACGGCCACGCCGCCGGTATGGCCGACCCCGATGCCCGCGCCCAGTTGGAGCGCCGCGGCGTCCGCACCCTGTCCCCCGCCGACGCCCTCACCGGCATGGCCGACGTCATGGTGGCCGGTGGCAACCCCGCGGAAGCCGTTGTGGCACGCATGGATTGGGCCAAGTTCCTGCCGATCTACTCGCAGGCCGGGTCCCGTGCCCTGCTCGCCGAGGTCGCCCGTGAGGTGCCCGAATCCGCGACCGCCGGCGCCGTCGGCGCGTCCGGCAACACCCGACTGGTCGAGCAGCTCATCGCCGCGCCGGTGCAGCAGCGCAAGAAGCTCGTCTTGGAGTACCTGCGCGACGCCGTCGCCGAGGTGACGCGCATCGAGGCCTCCGAGATCCGCGAGGAGACCGGATTCTTCGACCTCGGCATGGACTCGCTGATGGCCGTCGAACTGCGTCGCCGTCTGGAACAGGGTGTCGGCAAGGAACTTCCGGCGACGCTCGCGATGGACCACCCCCGCCTCACCGATGTCGCGGACTACCTGCTCAGCGACATCCTCAACCTCAGCGAGAAGGCCGGTACGAAGGCCGTCACCGAGGTCAAGTCGCTCGCCGCTGCCGACGAGCCCATCGCCATCGTCTCTGTGGCGTGCCGTTTCCCGGGCTCGCCCGATCCGGATGCGTTCTGGCAGGTGCTTTCTCAGGGTGTCGACGCGATCAGCGAAATCCCCGAGGACCGCTTCGACGTCGACGAGTTCTACGACCCCGACGCCATGACGCCGGGCAAGATCTACACCCGCTCCGGTGGCTACCTGGACAGCGTCGACACCTTCGATCCGGAGTTCTTCGGCATCTCGCCGCGCGAGGCCGTGTGGATCGACCCGCAGCAGCGGCTGATGCTCGAAATCGCCTGGGAAGGCCTGGAACGGGCCGGCTATGCGCCGGCGGCGTTGCGCGGCAGCCGAACCGGCGTGTTCATCGGCGTCGGCGCCAACGAGTACTCGCACCTGCTCTCGGGCGGCTCCGTCGAAAATCTCGAACCGCACTTCATCACCGGTAACGCGCTCAACGCCATCGCGGGTCGCGTGTCGTTCACGCTGGGTCTGGAAGGTCCGGCCATGGCGGTCGACACCGCCTGCAGCTCCTCGCTGGTCGCGGTGCACCAGGCGGTGCAGGCCCTGCACGCGGGTGACTGCGACATGGCTCTGGCCGGTGGCGTCAACGTGCTGCTGAGCCCGGCGTCCATCGTCGCGGCGTCCCGCGCGCGGATGCTGGCGCCCGACGGCCGCTGCAAGACGTTCGACGCCGCCGCCGACGGTTACGTCCGCGGTGAAGGCTGCGGTGTCCTGGTCCTCAAGCGGCTCAGTGACGCCCAGCGCGACGGCGACCGCATCGCCGCGGTCATCCGCAGCACCGCGGTCAACCAGGACGGTGCGTCCAGCGGCCTCACCGTCCCCAATGGTGGTGCACAGCAACGACTCATCAACACCGCGCTGGCCCGGGCCGGACTCAGCGGCGGCGACGTCGACTACCTCGAGGCGCACGGCACCGGCACGCCGCTCGGCGACCCGATCGAGGTCCAGGCCGCGGCGGCCGCCTATGGCGCCGGCCGTGATGCCAACCGGCCGCTGCTCATGGGTACCGCGAAGACCAACATCGGGCACCTCGAATCCGCGGCCGGCGTCGCCGGTCTGGTCAAGGTCGTGTTGTCGCTCGAGCACGAAATGCTCCCGCAGACCCTGCATTTCAACAAGCCGTCGCCGCACATCCCGTGGGACTCGCTGCCCGTCCAGGTGGTCGACAAGCCCACCCCGTGGCACACCGACGGCCGTCCGCGTCGCGCCGGTGTGAGCTCCTTCGGCTTCACCGGCACCAACGCGCACGTGCTGCTGGAAGAGGCACCGGTGATCACCGCCGATGACGACGTCACGGATGAGACCACACCGGAAACCCCTGCCGCCGAACCGATCAGCGTCCTGCCGCTGTCGGCGCGCTCGGCCCAAGGCCTGACGGCGCTCGCCCAGCGGTACCGCGACTGGCTCGAAGCGCACCCCGACGCCTCGATCGCCGACGTCTGCTTCACCGCCGGTTCGGGACGTTCGCACTTCGAGCACCGCGCCGCGGTGGTCGCGAACACCGTCCACGACGCCAAGAACCTGCTGGAAGACCTGGTGGCGAACAAGCTGCGGCCGGGCGTGCTCAAGGGCGAATGCACCGACCCGCCGACCACGGCGTGGTTCTTCCCCGGCCAGGGCAGCCAGTACCCGGGCATGGCGCGCGAATTGTTCGACACCGAACCGGTTTTCGCCGACGTCGTACGCCGGTGCGCGCAGGCCGTCGACCCGATGCTGCCGCGCCCGCTGCTGGAGGTCATGTTCGGCAACGACCGCGAGGCGGCAGAGACCCTACGCAACACCGCGTTCGCGCAACCCGCGATCTTCGCCGTCGAGATGGGCCTGGCCCGCTTGTGGCAGTCGTGGGGCATCGAGCCCGATGCGGTGCTGGGCCACAGCGTCGGTCAGTACGCGGCGGCCTGCGTGGCTGGGGTGTTCAGTCTGGAGGACGGCGCCCGTCTGATCGCCGAGCGCGGCCGGCTGTTCGCCAGCCTGCCGGCCGGTGGCCGCATGGTCGCGGTGTTCGCCGATCCCGAATATGTGGAGCGTGCTGCTGAGGCGTTCCCGCGGGTGTCGGTCGGTGCGTACAACGGCCGCAACACCGTGCTGTCGGGTCCGGGTGAGGACCTGGAGCAGATCGTCGCCGCCTGCAGCGAGGACGCCACGCGCTGCACCTGGCTCGAGACGAGCCACGCCTTCCATTCGGAGCTGCTCGACCCGGTACTCGACGAATTCGAGGCCTTCGCAACGCAGTTCCAGTTCGCGGTGCCGACCCTGCCGCTGATCTGCAACCGGACCGGTTCGGTCCTCACTGCCGAGACGCCCATCAACGCGCAGTACTGGCGGCGGCATTCGCGTCAGCCCGTGCAGTTCACCGAGAGCGTCAAGACCGTGGCGGCGCTGGGTTGCTCGGTGCTGATGGAGATCGGGCCGCAGCCGATCCTGACCGCGGCCGCGCTGCAGTGCTGGCCCGAGGGCGCCGAGACCCCGCGCGCCATCGTGTCCCTGCGCAAGGGTGCCAACGCGCAGCGTCAGATCACCGAAGCGCTTGCCACGACGTACATCTGCGGGCACCGGCCGGACTTCTCGGTCAAGAACCGCGGACACCGTGTCGAGCTGCCGACGTACCCGTTCCAGCGGCGCCGCTTCTGGCCCAAGACCGCCAACGTCGTGGGAATGAGCTCCGGCGGGGCCGCCGCCACGTCCGGAATCCTGGGCAGTGCCAAGGATCTGGCCACCGGCGACACGATCTACAGCAATGTGCTGTCGGTCAAGACGCAGCCGTGGCTGTCGCACCACGTCATCTACGGCACCGTCGTGGTGCCGGGCGCGACGTACGCGGCCATGGCGCTGGCCTCGGTCGGCGCACCGGCGCGGGTGAAGGAAGTCTTCTTCTACGAGCCGATCATCCTGCCCGACAAGGCGTCTCGTGAGACCCAGCTGACCATCCGCACCCTCGAGGGCGGCGAAGGCTGGAAGTTCCAGGTCCACAGCCGCCCGAACGGCGTGCGGGAAGCCGAGTGGTCGCTCAACGCCGACGGCACCCTGCTGGCCGGCGCCGACGAGGCCGACGCGTCCGACAACGTCGCCGGTTCGATGGAGGACGTCGTCGAGCGCATGGAGCGGTTGCGTCCGCAGCAGCTGTTCGAGACCTTCAACGACATGGAATTGGCATGGGGCCCAACGTGGTCCACGTCGCTCAAGTCGCTGTGGGTGCGCGACGGCATGGCCATCGGTGATGTGTCGGTCGGTGACGAGCTCGCCGAGCACCTGAGCACCGAGCCCATCCACCCCGTCCTGCTGGACCTGTGCACCGGTGTGGCCTTCCCGGCCTTCCCGGCGCTGCTGGCCGCCGAACACGGCATGCACGACCTGTTCCTGCCGCTGCGGTACGGCCAGGTCGAGCTGCGCGAGAAGATGCCGCGGCGCTTCTACGCGCGGGCACGCTGGCACACCAGTGAGCTGACCAACGAGACGCAGGTCTTCGACATCGACTTCCTCGATCGCGACGGCAAGCGCCTCGGTGGCATCACCGAGTTCACCGTGAAGCGGGCACCGCGTGAGGCATTGATGCGCGGGCTTGGCGGCGACACCACTCGCCTGCTGTACACGCTGGGCTGGCAGGAGGGTGCGGCACCGGGTGTTACTGACGCGGCCGAAGCTGCGACCACAGCGACCACCGGCACCTGGCTGGTCGCGGGATTCGACGAGTTGGCCGCCGGTCTCCCCGGGGCCGTCAAGCTCGACCAGACCCTGGACGCCGCCGCCTGGCAGCAGGCGATCATCACGGCAGCCGAGGCCGGCTCCCCCGTCACCGGAATCGTCTGGCGCGCTTCGGGCTACGAGGACGCCGACGTCGCGGCCCGCCTCGAGACCGAGGTCGGCACCGTGCTGGCAGGCATGCAGATCGCACTCGCCGAGGAGAAGCTGAACCTCACCGGCGGCCTGTGGATCGTCACCGAGCGCGCCGTGGCCACCGAGCCAGGCGAGCCCGTCGACCCCGTGCAGGCCGCGCTGTGGGGCCTGGGGCGCACCGTCATCAACGAGCAGCCGACCCTGCGGCTGAAGCTCGTCGACCTCGACGGCGCCGACGACAACGCCACCAACTGGCTGACCGGCATTCTGGGCACTCCCGTCACCGAGTCGGAATTCGCACTGCGGCAAGGCAAGTTCCTCGTGCCACGGCTGATGCACTGGGCGCGCAGCGGCCACCTGCCGATGCCGCGTTCCGACGACTACGTGCTGGCTCCCACCGAGCGGGGCGCGATCGACAACCTGCGGCTGACCGAGAAAGAAGTGACGCCGCCCGAGCCGCACGAGGTGCAGGTCCGGATCGAGGCCGCCGGCCTCAACTTCCGCGACGTGCTCAACGTGCTCGGCCTGTACCCGGGCGATCCGGGGCCCATCGGTGGCGATCTGTGCGGTGTCATCACCGAATTGGGTTCGGAGGTCACCCGATTCGAGGTCGGGCAGCGGGTGTTCGGCTCCATGCAGGGCGCCTTCTCCAGCCGGCTCAACGTGCCGGAGCAGCTGCTCGCCGTGGTCCCCGAGGGCATCAACCCGGTCGACGCGGCGACGCTGCCCGCGGCGGCGCTGACGGTCCGGTTGGCGTTCGACTGGGCGCAGCTCAAGCCGGGCGACCGCGTGCTGATCCACGCCGCCAGTGGTGGTGTCGGCTTGGCGGCGGTGCAGATGGCGCGCCAGAAGGGCGCGATCGTCTTCGCCACCGCCAGCACCTACAAGCGCGCGACGCTGCGCAAGATGGGCGTGGAGCACGTCTACGACTCGCGCACAACCGATTTCGCGGACCAGATTCTCGCCGACACCAACGGCGAGGGCGTGGACGTGGTGCTCAATAGCCTGACCAACGAGGGCTTCGTCGAGGCCACGGTGCGCGCGACCGCCCAGGGCGGCCGATTCGCCGAGATCGCCAAGCGCGACATCTGGACCCCCGAACGCATGGCAGAGGCGCGGCCGGACATCAACTACGAGATCGTCGCGCTGGACGTGACGATGATGACCGATCCCGCGCACATCCAGCGGCTCATGGAAGAGGTGGCCGACGGCCTGGCCAAGGGTGAGTGGACGCCGGTGCCCGCCGAGGTCTACCCGCTGACCGAGGCCAAGACGGCGTTCCGCCGGATGCAGCAGGCCCGGCACATCGGCAAGATCGTGGTGCAGATGCCGAAACCGCTGCAGCCGCACGGTGATCGGACCTACCTGGTGACCGGTGGTCTCGGGGCGCTCGGTCTGCACACCGCCGCCTACCTGGCCCAGCTGGGTGCCGGCGACATCGTGCTGACCAGCCGGCGCGAGCCGGACGGCGAGGCGCAGCGCGCCATCGACGCGATGATGGAGCGCTTCCACTGCCGGGTGCACGTCTTCTCCGGCGACGTCGGTGACGAGTCCTCGGTTACCGCGTTGCTCGACCGGATCCGCACCGAACTGCCGCCGCTGGCCGGCGTGGCCCACCTGGCGGGTGTGCTCGACGACGCGCTGCTGCCCCAGCAGGATCTGGAGCGCTTCCGGAAGACCCTGGGCCCCAAGGCCTTCGGCGCGCTGCACCTGCACAAGCTGACGCAGGACGACGATCTCGACTTCTTCATCGTCTACTCGTCGGCGTCGGCGGTGCTGGGTTCACCGGCGCAAGCCAACTACGCGACGGCCAACGCGCTGCTCGACGGCCTCGTCGCGCACCGCCGGGCACTGGGTCTGCCGGCCACGGCCGTCAACTTCGGTCCGTGGGGCCGCGGCGGCATGGCCAGCTCGCAGGCTGCCACCGCGAACCTCAGCGCGCAGGGCATGATGCCGCTCGAGCCGTCGGCGGCCCTGGCTGCCCTCGGTGAGGTGATCCGCCACGGTGCGGCGCAGGCGACGGTCCTCAAAGCCAACTGGCAGCGGGCCGCCAAGATGCTCGGCGGCATCCGCCCGCCGCTGCTCGACCAGGTGTTGCCGACCAGCGACACCGCGGCCGCCGGCGACAGCGAGCTGCTGCGGCAGCTGCAGGAGATTCCGGACGCCCAGCGCGCCGGCTTCATCACCGAGTTCCTGCAGAAGGAGGTGCAGGGCTTCCTGCGCCTGGCGCAGCCGCCCGCGGCCACGAGCCGGTTCCTCGATCTGGGCACCGACTCGTTGATGGCGGTCGAGCTCCGCAACCGGTTGTTCGGTCAGTTCGGCGGCAAGTTCGACATCAGCCCGACGGCGATCTTCGACTACCCGACCCTCGGCGAACTCGCCGGGCACCTGGCGTCGCAGCTGCCGCCGTCGGATGCGCCATCGGGTGCACCGGAGGCGACGGTTGAGGAGTCGGCCGCGGCGGAGTCGGCGGCGGAGGCTGCGGCGCCTGCCGAGGCTGCCGGCGACGCCGAGCCTGAGGCACCTGCCGCACAGGAGTGACGACTGTGACGGGTGTGCACGCGGTCTGAACCGGCCGCGTGCACACCCAGTCCTTTGGGCCTACCAGCCCAGAAATACCCCGCACTGGCGTCAATAAGTTATTGACGTGCGCGAGCAATTCTGTCAGGCTCGAGCCCCGGGAACGCGACCGCCGACCGGATCGCCGTCGCCCCCATGTTGCCTGTGCCCCACACCGCTACCCGACGCATACCTCACATAACCACGGCATGGTGACCCGCCTCACAGCGACCCCCCAGGATTGCCGTCGGACCGCGCCGATTCGGGCGCTGAGATCACGGCGGGCGTAAGCCTTCGCATCCACCGCGAAGACGCCACAACAGGGCTCCCATTGGCCCCAACTGACACGTCATCCTCAGTTCCGGAAGTTTCCGGTGGCGGACATCACATTCGGACTAAACTGCAGGTCAGCGGCCATAAACCGGTCGCGAAACCACCCCGTTCAACCACTGGGTTGGTTAGCTGCGAAAAATTTGCTCTTGACTGCTTTGCGATGAAGTTACCCGGCGGTATAGTTAGCCCCAGTTACTGGTGGGTAACTTAGCCCTGAGTACCCAACCCCTACAGTCCATCTCATCGAGGAGAAATCGTGGGCCACTACAAGAGCAACGTCCGTGACCAGGTGTTCAACCTGTTCGAGGTCTTCGGCGTAGACAAGGCGATGGGTGAAGGCAAGTTCGCCGACCTGGACGCCGACACCGCCGGTGAAATGCTCAACGAGATCGCGCGCCTGGCCGAGGGCCCGATCGCCGATTCGTTCGCCGACGGCGACCGCAACCCGCCGGTCTTCGACCCCGCGACCCACACCGTCACCCTGCCCGCGCCCTTCAAGAAGTCGATGCGTGCCCTGCTCGACGGCGGCTGGGACAAGGTCGGCCTGAAGGAAGAGCTCGGCGGCATGCCGATGCCCCGCGCGCTGCAGTGGGCCCTCATCGAGCACGTCCTCGGCGCCAACCCGGCCGCCTACATGTACGCCATGGGCTCGGGCATGTGCGAAATCTTCTACAACAACGGCACCGACGAGCAGAAGAAGTGGGCCGTTCTGGCTGCCGAGCGCGGCTGGGGCGCCACCATGGTGCTGACCGAGCCCGACGCCGGTTCTGACGTGGGCGCCGGCCGCACCAAGGCCACCCAGCAGGCCGACGGCACCTGGCACATCGACGGTGTGAAGCGATTCATCACCTCGGCCGACTCGGACGACCTGTTCGAAAACATCATGCACCTGGTCCTGGCCCGCCCCGAGGGCGCCGGCCCGGGCACCAAGGGTCTGTCGCTGTTCTTCGTGCCGAAGTTCCACTTCGACCCCGAGACCGGTGAGCCCGGCGAGCGCAACGGCGCCTTCGTCACCAACGTCGAGCACAAGATGGGCCTGAAGGTTTCGGCCACCTGTGAGCTGACCCTCGGCCAGCACGGCATCCCCGCCGTCGGTTGGCTCGTCGGCGAGGTCCACAACGGCATTGCGCAGATGTTCGACGTCATCGAGCAGGCCCGCATGATGGTCGGCACCAAGGCCATCGCGACCCTGTCGACCGGCTACCTGAACGCTCTCGAGTACGCCAAGACCCGCATCCAGGGCGCTGACCTGACCCAGATGATGGACAAGACCGCTCCGCGCGTCTCGATCATGCACCACCCGGACGTTCGCCGGGCGCTGCTGACCCAGAAGTCCTACGCCGAGGGCCTGCGCGCCGTGTACCTGTACACCGCGTCGTTCCAGGACCCCGAGGTCGCCAAGGCCGTTCACGGTGTGGACGCCGAGCTGGCCTTCAAGGTCAACGACCTGATGCTCCCGATCGTCAAGGGCGTCGGCTCCGAGCGGGCCTACGAGAAGCTGACCGAGTCGCTGCAGACCTTCGGTGGTTCCGGCTTCCTGCAGGACTACCCGGTCGAGCAGTACATCCGTGACGCGAAGATCGACTCGCTGTACGAAGGCACCACCGCCATCCAGGCGCAGGACTTCTTCTTCCGCAAGATCATCCGCGACAAGGGCCAGGCCCTGGCGTTCGTCGCCGGCGAGATCGAGCAGCTGATCAAGAACCAGGACGGCAACGGCCGCCTGAAGGCCGAGCGCGAGCTGCTCGCCACCGCCCTGGGCGACGTCCAGAGCATGGCCGCCAGCCTGACCGGCTACCTGATGGCCGCTCAGGAAGACCCGAAGTCCATCTACAAGGTGGGCCTGGGCTCGGTGCGCTTCCTGCTGGCCGTCGGTGACCTGGTCATCGGCTGGCTGCTGCTGAAGCAGGCCGCGGTCGCCATCAAGGCGCTCGACGAGGGCGCCACCGGCGACGACCGCGCGTTCTACGAGGGCAAGATCGCGTCGGCGTCGTTCTTCGCCAAGAACATGCTGCCGCTGCTGACCAGCGTTCGCTCGGTCATCGAGTCCGTCGACAACGAGGCCATGGAGCTGGACGAAGCGTCCTTCTGATCCTCACCAAGAACAGCAGCCCCCGGCATTCGCCGGGGGCTGCTGTTTTTGGCTGTGCGCCAGCGCAGAACTCTTGCGAGTCGGCGCCTGCGTAGACGCACACCCAACGCGAGGGCGTCCCCTCGTCCCGTTGACCGTGCGCCACAGCAGAACTTCTATGAGTAGCCGTCTGCCAAGACGCACAGTCAACGCATCAGGTCCAGCGGAGGCCCTGGAAGGGGCGGCGTGCGCCCGGCAACTCCGAGTCCTGGCCGCCAGAGGCGATTCCACTCGCGCTCCACCCGCGCAATCACGGACGCCTTGCGATGCCCTGCGGCAACCCTGACATGGGTCCACCCGACTTGCGCGATGTAGTCGGCACGCTCGATGTCGTAGGCGAGCGACTCAGCATGTTGCGCACCGTCGTACTCGACCGCAAGCATCAGTTCCTCCCAGCCCATGTCGAGGAAATACTTCGGGTTGCCGTCGGGCCCAGGTACCGGTATCTGAGTCTGAGGTTTGGGAAACCCCGCGCCGATCAACGTCAATCGCAATCGAGTTTCCTGCGGCGAATGGCCGCCGGGGTCGAACAAGCCCAGCGCCGGCTCCAGTTGCCTCAAGCCCCTGGCATGCGGGTGGCGCGTAGCCAGCGCCAGAACATCGTCGGCCGTGAATCCGGTAGCTCGAGCCAGGGCGTCGAGGCGCGCCACAGCAGATCCGATCAGCTCCCGACGGCCAAGGTCGAACGCCGTCCGCTCCACGCTGGTGACGAGCAACCCGTCGACGCGGGTGACCTCGTCGCCGTAGACCAGGTCGCGGCGAGTGACCACGCCGCGAGGTGCGCGGATTTTGGCGCTGATCAGTTCAATGCGAATGTCGTCGGCCACCCAACTCGCGCCATGAAGAGCTGACGCAGCGGCTCCCGCGACGACGCCTTCCCGACCCGTCCACAACCACGCGGCTGTCGTGCGCTGCTGGAGCGACAGCTCTGTCCGCTTGTCCACGTAGATCTTCGGCATGAGCAGCCGGTAGTAGCGGCTGAGCTCGTAGCGGTTGAGCATGCCGGAGGCCAGGGCCTCGCTACCGACGAATGGTTCGGTCATAGCGACACCGTCTCCGCGGCCGCAGACATCTACTGCAGTGTCAGCCACACCGGAGGCGGCGCTTGTGGACGGATCGCGAACTGTGGATAGCCTGCGCCCGCGTGATGCCGGACGCACACTCGATCCCCGGCCATCTCCGCACCGGTTGACTGTGCGCCACAGCCGACTTTCTGCGAGTGGAGGCCT
This sequence comes from Mycobacterium sp. SMC-18, assembly GCF_045310895.1. Classification (NCBI taxonomy): domain Bacteria; kingdom Bacillati; phylum Actinomycetota; class Actinomycetes; order Mycobacteriales; family Mycobacteriaceae; genus Mycobacterium; species Mycobacterium sp. SMC-18. The sequence continues at coordinate 60,396 of NZ_JBJIAL010000011.1, read as the reverse complement.
GCCAAGGCGCACGGTGAACTCCCGGGATCATTGACTGTGCGCCACAGCAGAATCTCTGCGAGTAGCCGTCTGCCAAGCCGCACGATCAACGCCTCGGCGCCCCGCGAGCCGAGCCGCGACCCGAGCCCCGCCCTGCCCGGCCCGCGAGCCCCACCTAGTCCGGCAGGCGCTGACTGATCTCGAACGCCAGGCACAGCTCGGCGACGTCGCGGGGACGGGACAGGGACCGTCCCGTCCGCTCCTCGATGCGATGCAGCCGGTGCCGAATGGTGTTGGGGTGACAGAAGATTGCCGCAGCCGCTTCGTTGGCGGAACCACCGGCGTCGAGCCACGCCTGGAAGGTCTGGGAGAGGACGGCCCGCTCCTCGGCGGGCAGCCCACGGAGCCCGCCGAGCACCGACTCCTCGATGCGGTTCATCACCTCGGGCGCGCTGACCGCGGCGAACGCCAGCGGCGCGTCGTCGAAGGCGCAGACGAAGCCGTCGCGGCTCGGCTTGCCGGCCACCGCCAGCCGGGCCAGGCGCAGGCCCTCGCCCGTCTCCGCCAAACTTGCGAACGCCGGGCTCAGGCCGACGCGCGCCGTCGCGATCTTGCGCAGCACCTCGACCAGCACGCCGTACGTCGCGTCCTGCCGCAGGTGCACGACGCCGACCTGCAGGTCGGGCAGCAGGCGCCAGGCCGAGCGGATGTCGCGGGCCGCGAGCTTGCTCGCGATCTCGGGTAGCCCGAGCTTGCCGATGGCCGGAATCTCCGCCGCCGCAACCACATACGGACCCGTCGTGGGCAGTCCCAGCAGATCGGCTGCCTCCCAGAGACTCTGGTTGTCGGTGATGCGCCCGAGCAGCACCGCCTCGACCAGAGCCGACCGCTCCTCTTCCCGATCCATGATCTGGCTGGTGAGCTGCTCGCGGTAGGCGCCGGTCATCGCCTGGGTGAACTCGTCCTGGCTCAGGAAGATGCGCGCACTGGCCTCGAGGATGGATTCGGTCGGGATGCCGGCCTCCCGCGCGGCGGCGACGCTGCTCTCCCACATGAAGCGGAAACCGATGCGATAGGCCGTCATCACCGCGGCCAACGGGATGCCCTCGACGGCGCGTTGCCGGCCGGTCGCTTCCGCCGGCGACAGGTCGGCCTCGCCGTCAGCGCAGAGGGTGTGGAACACGAAAGTCATGTTGGCGACGCAACTTTCGCGCACGTTGTCGCGCGCCGACGGGGTGGTGCGGTAGCCGTCGATGCGGCTGTAGATGCGGTCGGCCAGTTGCTCGCCGAGAGTCTCCACGCGCGTCAGCATGATCCGGCTGAGTTCCCGCATGTGCTCCTCGACCCCGGCCATCAGCCAACCTTAGGCGAGGCGCCGATTGTGGCCGGTCACATTTGGCGGTGGTCACTGTTGTTCCCGCCACCATCGCCTCTGGGACCGCGCGGAATCACGCTTGATACATGACCAACCTGAGCCAGAACCTCGTCGCCAGCGCCACCCGCCGCCCCGACAGCGTCGCGCTGCGCTGCGACGACCAGACCTACACGTACGCCCAGTTCGACGACGCCGCCGCCCGCGTCGCCACGCTGCTGCGGCAGGCCGGCATCGAACCGGGTGACCGCGTGGGCGTCATGCTGCCGAACGGTCCGGCCTTCGCCGCCGCGTTCTACGGGATCCTGTACGCCGGCGCCGTCGCGGTGCCGATGAACCCGCTGCTCAAGGCGCCCGAGATCGAGTTCTACCTCTCCAACACCACGGCGAAGGCCCTGTTCGCCCCGCCGGCCTTCGCCGACGAAGCGCGGGCCGGTGCCGCCGCGGCGAGCGCGGGCTGGTGGATCGTCGACGACGCCGGGTTGGCGGCGCTGATCGCGGACCTCCCGGCCCAACCGGCGCCGGTCGAGCGCGCCGGCGACGACACCGCCGTCGTCCTGCACACGTCGGGTACGACGGGCAAGCCCAAGGGCGCCGAGCTGACCCACGGCGGCCTGGGCCGTAATGCCGACGTCTGCGTGCGGACGCTGCTAAACATCGGGCCCGACGACGTCGTCATGGGTTGCCTGCCGCTGTTCCATGTGTTCGGCCTGACGTGTGGCCTGAACTCGGCAGTGCTGGCCGGTGCGACGCTGAGCCTGCTGCCGCGCTTCGACCCGGCCCGGACGCTCGAGTTGATCGAGCGCGACGGCGTCACCATCTTCGAGGGCGTGCCGACCATGTACTCGGCACTGCTGGCCGCGGCCGGCACGACGTCGACGGACACGCTGCGGATCGCCGTCTCGGGCGGCGCCGCGATCCCGGTACAGGTGCTGCAGGACTTCGAGAAGACTTTCGACTGCCCCGTGCTGGAGGGCTACGGCCTGTCCGAGACCTCGCCGGTGGCGGCGTTCAACCACCCGAACCGGCCGCGCAAGCCCGGTTCGATCGGTACGCCGGTCGAGGGGGTCGAGATGCGCGTGGTCGACAACGACGGCGCCGAGGTGGCGCAAGGCGAGCCCGGCGAAATCCAGATTCGCGGGCACAACGTCATGAAGGGCTACTGGAACCTGCCCGAGGCCACCGCGGAAGCCATCAACGCCGACGGCTGGTTCGCCACCGGCGACATCGCCCGGACCGATGAAGACGGCTACTACTACATCGTCGATCGCAAGAAGGCGCTCATCATCCGTGGCGGTTTCAACGTCTACCCCCGCGAGATCGAAGAGGTGCTGTACACCCACCCGGCGGTCGCCGAGGCGGCTGTCGTGGGCATCCCGCACGACTCGCTCGGCGAGGAGGTCGGCGCCGCCGTCAGCCTCAAGCCCGGCATCGAGGTCGCCGCCGATGAACTCCGCGAGTTCGTCAAGAGCCAGGTGGCCGCCTACAAGTACCCGCGACGCATCTGGTTCCTCGACGACCTGCCCAAGGGCCCGACCGGGAAGCTCCTCCGTCGCGAAATCACCATCCCCACAACGGAAAGCGACAACTGAGATGGCAACCCTGCACCCCGAAGAGCTCGCCGCACCACTGGACCTGCTACTGACCAGCGCCACCAAACCGTTCGCCCGCCGGATGCTGCCCGACCAGACGTGGGCCCGCATGGCCGTCAGCCTGGCCAAGCAGCCCGGCACTCTGCTGGAGCGTGGCAAGGAGCTGGCCGGCGAGCTCGGCGAGATCGCCACCGGCGACTCCGACCGGGCACCACAACGCGCCGACAAGCGCTTCAGTGACGCTGCGTGGCAACAGAATCCACTCCTGCACCGCATCATGCAGGGCTACCTCGCCGCATCGGACACCGCTGAGAAGCTGTTCTCCGACGCCGATCTGGACTGGCGCGACGAAGCCCGCATGCGGTTCGTCTTCGACAACGCCATCGAGGGCCTGGCCCCCACCAACAACCCGTAGATCAGCCCGCTGGGCTGGAAGGCGATGATCGACACCGGCGGCCTCAGCGCCGTCCGCGGTTTGAAAGCCTTTGCCCGCGACATGATGTCGTCACCCCGGGTGCCGGCCATGGTCGAGCCGGACGCCTACACCGTCGGCGAGACGGTCGCCGTCACCAAAGGTGCTGTGGTGCTGCAGACCCGGATGTTCGAGCTGATCCAGTACGCACCCCAGACCCCGACCGTCCACACAGTGCCGCTGCTGATGGTGCCGCCGGTGATCAACAAGTACTACGTCATGGACATCGCTCCGGGCCGCAGCATGATCGAGTACTTCGTGCAGCAGGAGCAGCAGGTGTTCGCCATCTCGTGGCGCAATCCGCAGGCCCGGCACAAGGATTGGGACATCAACGCCTACGGCGCCGCCATCATCGAGGCCATCGACGCGGTGCGGGCGATCTGCGGCACGGCCGGCGCCCACCTGATGGCGAGCTGCTCCGGTGGCATCATCACCGCCATGACCGCGGCACACCTGGCCGAGACCGGCGACGCCGACAAAGTCGCCAGCCTCACCCTGGCGGTGACGGTGCTGGACCAGGACCGCGCCGGATTCGCTTCTGCCGCAATGAGTGACCGCGCGGCACAGGCCGCGATCGCCACGTCCGCGAAGAAGTGCTATCTCGACGGCAAAGCCATGGCCGAGATGTTCGCCTGGCTGCGGCCGACCGATCTGGTGTGGCGGTACTGGGTGAACAACTACGTGCAGGGCCGCAGCCCGGCGGCGTTCGACGTGCTGTTCTGGAACGCCGACACCACCCGCATGGCGGCCGCACTGCACCGCGACATGGTGTTGATGGGCCTGCACAATTCACTGGTCACGCCCGGTGCGGTGAGCATGCTCGGCACACCCGTCGACCTGTCCAAGATCACGTGCGACGCCTACGTCATCGGCGGCATCGCCGACCACATCTCGCCGTGGCAGGCCACCTACCGCAGCGCGAAGTTGTTGGGCAGCAAGGACAACCGCTACGTGCTGTCCACCAGCGGCCACATCGCGGCACTGGTCAACCCGCCCGGGAACCCGAAGGCGTCGTACCGGATCGCCCAGGTGACCGATGGAACGCCGGAGGAATGGCTGACCGAGGCCGAAAAGTCCAGTGACTCCTGGTGGCCCGACTACGTCGCGTGGCTGGCCGAACGCAGCGGCGACGACATCGACGCCCCGACGACGCTGGGCGCCGAGGGCTTCATCGCCGTCGGCCCCGCACCCGGCACGTACGTGCTGCAGAAATGACCGTCACCGAGCGGTATGTGTCCGTCGGCGGTCAGCGGCTTCGGGTCCGGGTTGACCGCGGCACCGATCCCAATGCGGTTCCACTGGTGCTGTGCAACGGCATCGGCGCCAGCCTCGAGGTGCTCGACCCGTTGGTCGAGCACCTGCCGGACACCACGATCATCCGGTTCGACGTGCCCGGCACCGGCGGATCGCCAACATCGTTCGCGCCCTATGGCTTTCCGTACTTGGCCTGGGTCATGGGGCGGATGCTGAACAAGCTGGGGTTCACCGTCGTCGACGTCCTGGGCCTGTCCTGGGGCGGGGCGCTGGCACAGCAATTCGCGTTCCAGAACCCGCGGCGCTGCCGTCGGCTGGTGCTGGTGGCCACCGGAACCGGGGCGGTAATGATTCCCGGGCATCCTCGGGTGCTGGCGAAAATGTTGACGCCGAAGCGGTTCTCGAATGCGTCGTACGCCGCCTCGATCGCCGGGGAACTCTACGGTGGCACGGTCCGTCAGCACGGCGACGACATCGCGAAGCTGTTCCTGCAGCAGCTGCATGCGGGTTCGAAGATGGGCTACGTGCACCAGCTGATGGCCGGCGCAGTGTGGACCAGCATCCACGCGTTGCCCGCTGTCCGTCAGGAGACGCTGATCGTGGCTGGCACGGACGACCCGATCATCCCGGTGGCCAACGCGCGCATCATGAATTTCCTGATGCCGCATTCGCACCTGCACCTGCACTCCGGCGGGCACGTCGACCTCATCACCAACGCCGACGAGTTGGCACCGGTGATCGCCACGTTCCTCAATGAGCCGGGGGCACGCGCCTGAACGAGCTTGGGAAACGCGTCTGATCGCGGGCAGTGGGCACGTGCCGGGCCGACCCAGCGCAGACCTCTCTCCCTTGGCACATGCGATCTGGAGCGGTCAACGTGCCTTGACCGTCAAGGCACGTTGACCGCTCCAGACGAAACATGTGCGGGCAGACGCCCGACTAATCGAGTGTCCGGTCCCGGAACCGGCTGTGCAGGGCTTGCTTGGAAACGCCGAGAACACGGGCAATCTCGGGCCACGTCCACCCGGCCGAGCGGGCCTGGATGACGGCCTGGTCATAACACTCTTTCGCGGCGGCCAGTCCGTCACGAGCATCGGCGAGGGCGCGCACGCTGTTTCCGCTGTAGAAGTCGGCCAACACCGGGTCGGGTTCGGGTTCACGCTCCTCGAACACGTCATCGTCGGGCAAGTCGTCATCGAGGCCATTGAGGGCACGGTAGGCGCCCTCCTCGCCCAGGAGATCCACCAGCGCACGACGACCCAGCTCACGCATGTACGGGTCATCACTCGGTCCACCCATGCTTTACCCCTCCCCAGAGATATTCGGGAAGTATGCGCGCGGGCACCGACAGGTCCCGCGGACTTCTAGGACATGTTCGATCTGGAGTGGTCAATGTGCCTTGACGGTCAAGGCACATTGACCGTTCCAAATCGCATGTGCCGCAGGAGAGCCGACACGCCAATTCCGACACGCCGACAACGCCAGCAAGGACGGCGGGGTCGGTCGGGCTCGGGCGGCGGCCGGTAAGAACTGCGGGCGGTCCGTCGGGCTCAGGCGACGACGCCGGTAAGAACTGCCGGCGGTCCGTCGGGCTAAGGCGACGCCGGCAAGAACCGCGGCCCGCACAACCGGATTCAGGCGATGACGCCGCCGACGAGATGGCCGACAAGATAGGTGGCGCTCAACGCCAGGGCGCCGCCTATCACGTTGCGTGCCACAGCCTTTCCGACGGATGCGCCACCGAGCCGGGCCGACACCACGCCCGTGATCGCCAGCGCCAGGAGCACCGCGAACATGGTCACCGGAACGCGGAGCGCCATCGGGGGCAGCAGGATCGCGATCAAGGGCAACAACGCCCCGACGGTGAACGACACCGCCGACGAGAACGCCGCCGCCCACGGATTCGCCAAATCACCTGGCGTGATACCCAATTCGACCACCGCATGCGCCGCAAACGCATTGTGATCGGTCAGCTCCTCGGCGGCGGTGCGGGCCGTCGGCGTCGACAGTCCCCGGCCTTCCAGCAGGCCGGCCAGCTCCTCGAGTTCGGCCGCGGGATCTTCTTGAAGCTCGCGCTTCTCCTTGGCCAGCAGGGCCTGTTCGGTGTCGCGCTGGGAACTCACGGACACATACTCGCCCAAGGCCATCGACACCGCACCGGCCACCAATCCGGCCATACCGGCGGTGAAGATCGGCCCGCGCTCCACCGTCGCGGCCGCGACACCGACGACGATGCCGGCAGTCGACACAATGCCGTCATTGGCGCCGAGCACGCCGGCGCGCAACCAGTTCAGCTTCGACGCAACCGAACCCGCGTGGGGCTCGGCATCATGGGACGAGATCGCCATTCCTGCAACGCTATGCGGGCCCGCGCCGATCCGCCAGCCAATGAAGCCTTGCCAAACCTGCTCAGGATTCCAGTTTTTTGAGCACCGCGCGGGTCCGGGCCCGGCCTTCGGCGGACGGCTCGAACGTCACGCCGACGTACTCGTCGACACCCGCGGCCTCGAGTTCGGCCAGCCGGTCGCGCACCGTCAGCTCATCGCCGATGATCGCGATGTCCTCCGGACCCGCGTAGCCCTCGCGGTCGAGCATCGCCCGATACGACGGCAGGTGACCGTAGATCGCGAACTGCTCGGCGGCCTGCTTGCGGGCGCCGTCGACATCGTCGGTCACGGCCACCGGAATCGCGGCGACCACCCGGACCGCATCGGCGCGGCCGGCGTCCGCGGCTGCCTGACGCAACGTCGGACTGACATGGCCCGCAAGGGTTTTCGGCCCCGTCATCCAGGTGACGGTGCCCGCGGACCGCCGTCCGGCGATCTGCAGCAGCTTCGGCCCGAGCGCGGCGATATACACCGGCGGGGTCGGTGCGCCAGGGATGATCAGCGCACCGCGGGTGGTCACTGTCTCGCCCGTGGCGTCGGCCTTCTCACCGTTCAGCAGTGGCAGCAAGCCGTCGAGGTATTCGTTGAGCCGGCGTACCGGCTTGTCCCACGGGATGCCCCACATGCCCTCGGTGACGGCCTGGTGCGTCATCCCCAATCCGAGCAGCAGGCGTCCACCCGCCATCTGGCTGATGGTCAGTGCCCGCTGCGCCAGCAGCATCGGGTGCTGATTCTGGATGGGCAGCACACCGGTGCCGGCCTCGATACCGTCGACCTCGCGCAGTCCGACCGTCAGGACCGTGAGAAGGTCTGGCTCATAAGGCATCTGGGCGAACCAGGCCCGGCGGAAGCCCTCGTCACGCAGCTGGTTCAGGTACGCGATGGTGTCATCGACGGGGGATTTGAGACCACTCAACGAACCGATGATGCTGATCTGCACGGGATGCTCCTTGAGGCCGGATTGTGTCACCTGTGAGTATCGAACCATGACGATCGACGCGCCAGAGACTGCCCGGCTGCAATATTTCGGACCCAACTGGTTCGCGTCGGTAATGGGCACGGGCATCGTCGCGACCGCGGCCGCGTCCCTGCCGGTGCACCTGCCGGGGCTGCGGGGATTCGCCGAAGGCGTCTGGGTGATCGCCACCGCGCTGCTGGTGCTGCTGATCGTCGCGGTGTCGGTGCAGTGGGTGCGCCACCCCACGGTGGCGCGCAGCCAGGTGCGCAACCCCCAGATGACGCACTTCTACGGCGCGGCGCCGATGGCGCTGATGACCGTCGGCGTCGGCGCACTGCTGCTCGGCAAGGACCTGATCGGCACGCGCTTCGCCGTCGACCTCGACTGGATCCTGTGGACCGCGGGCACCATCGGGGGCCTGTTCACCGCGATGACCATCCCGTTCCTGATGTTCACGCAGCTGGAAGTCGGCCCGGACGCCGCGTTCGGCGGCTGGCTGATGCCCGTCGTGCCCCCGATGGTGTCGGCGGCCTCCGGCGCCCTGCTGCTGCCGCATCTGCCGCCGGGCACGGCCCGCACCACGATGTTCTACGGCTGCTTCGCGATGTTCGGGCTGTCGCTGATCGCCGCGCTGATCATCATCACGATGATCTGGAGCCGGCTGGCGCACTACGGCACTTCGGGCTCGGCCCGCGTCCCGACGTTGTGGATCGTGCTGGGCCCGCTGGGGCAGGGCATCACCGCCGCGGGGCTGCTGGGGACGGCGGCAGCCTCGGCGATCAGCCCGGAGCTGGCCTCGGGCATGAACATCTTCGCGGTGTTGTTCGGCGTCCCGGTGTGGGGTTTCGCGGTGCTGTGGATCAGCCTCGCCAGTGCGCTGACCGTGCGGACCATGCGGCGCGGCATGCCCTTCGCGCTGACGTGGTGGAGCCTGACGTTCCCCGTCGGCACCTTCGTCACCGGCACGTCGCAGCTCGCCTTGCACACCGGCCTGCCGGCGTTCCGGGTCGCCGCCGTCGTGGCGTACGTCTTCCTGCTGTGTACCTGGGGACTGGTTGCGGTGCGCACGCTGCGTGGCAGTGTCGGAGGCAGCCTGTTCACCCCGCCGCCCGCCCCGGCGGCCATCCACAAGGACCCGAAATGATCGACACTGCGCGGGTGTACGACCCGGTTGATCCAGCCCAGCCGCCACGGGTGACAGTGGACCGCCTGTGGCCCAGAGGGATCCCCAAGGAAGACCCGCGCGTCGGCACCTGGATGCCGCACGTCGCGCCGTCGAACGAGCTACGCAAGTGGTACCACGCGCATCTGGATCAGTACGACGACTTCGCGGCCCGCTACCGCGAGGAGCTGGACTCCTCCGAGGAGCTGGCGAAACTCCGGGCGATGGGCCCCGTCACCCTGACGACCTCGGCCAAGGACGTCACCATCAGCCACGTGCCGATCCTCGCGGCCCTGCTGTAGGGATTTGTGCACGAAAATCCGCGGGTCGCGCGGAAAATCGTGCACAAATCACCCCGAACACGAGAGTGCCCCGTGCCTCCGTCAGGTCGGGGGTCAGACGGAAACACGAGGCACTTGGGGTATCGCTGACGGTTCGCGGGGCGTTACACCCGAGCGATTTGTGCACGAAAATCCGCGGCCGGCGCGGAAAATCGTGCACAAATCGCTGGTCTACGCCTCAAGAATCGCGGTGACGCCCTGGCCACCTGCGGCGCAGATGGAAATCAGGCCGCGGTAGGTCCCGGTCCCTCCGTTCGCGGCCTTCTTCTCGGCGAGCTGCTTGGCCAGCTGGGCCACGATGCGGCCGCCGGTCGCGGCGAACGGGTGCCCCGCGGCCAGCGACGAGCCGTTGACGTTGAGCTTGGACCGGTCGATCGAGCCCAGAGGCGCATCCAGGCCGAGGCGCTCCTTGCAGTACTCGGGCGACTCCCAGGCCGCGAGCGTCGCCAGGACCACGGAGGCGAAGGCCTCGTGGATCTCGTAGAAGTCGAAGTCCTGCAGCGTCAGGCCGTTGCGGGCCAGCAGGCGCGGCACGGCGTAGGTCGGGGCCATGAGCAGGCCGTCGGTGCCGTTGACGTAGTCGACGGCGGCGGTCTCGGAGTCGACGAAGTAGGCCAGCACCGGGATGTTGTGCTCGGCGGCCCACTCGTCGGTCGACAGCAGCGCCACCGACGCGCCGTCGGTCAGCGGGGTCGAGTTGCCGGCGGTCATGGTGGCGTCGCCCAGCTTCACGCCGAAGACGGGCTTGAGCTTGGCCAGCTTCTCGGTCGACGAGTCGGCCCGCAGGTTGTTGTCGCGGTACAGGCCCAGGAACGGGCTGACCAGGTCGTCGAAGAAGCCACGGTCGTAAGCGGCGGCCATGTTCTGGTGGCTGGCGGCGGCCAGGGCATCCTGGTCGGTGCGCTTGACGCCCATCTCCTTGGCGGTCTGGGCCGCGTGCTCGCCCATCGACAGGCCGGTGCGGGCCTCGCTGTTGACCGGAATCTCGACGCCGACGGCGGCCGGCAGCTTGCCGACGAGCTTGAGGCGGTCGACGTTCGACTTGGCGCGGCGCAGGCTCAGCAGCACGCGGCGCAGGTCGTTGCCGAGGGCGATCGGGGCATCCGAGGCGGTGTCCACACCTCCGGCGGCGGCCACCTCGTAGCGGCCGGCGGCGATGCCGTCAGCGGCAGCGATGGCCGACTGCAGACCGGTGCCACACGCCTGCTGGAGGTCGAAGGCCGGGGTGTACGGCGACAGCGAGGTGCCGAGCACACATTCGCGCATGAGATTGAAATCACGGCTGTGCTTGAGGACCGCGCCACCGATCACCATGTCGAGCTTCTCGCCCTTGAGGTTGAAGCGGTCGATCAGACCGTCCAGCGCGGCGGTGAACATGTCCTGGTTGGAGGCATTTGCGTACGCGCCGTCGGATCGGGCGAAGGGAATGCGGTTACCACCCAGGACTGCCACGCGGCGGCGGCTGTTGGACTCGGCCACGGTTTTTCTCCAGTTCGTTGACGTTCGAGGACTGAGGCAAGATGTTGCTTGACGCCCATATTACCCACCGTTCTTACTCTGGAGTAAGTTCGTCTCTGACAAGACGGTTCCGTCTATACGACACACGTCCGCAGAAAGGTCCGCAATGGCTGACGTCCTCTCCCAAGTCCTCACCTCCGGTCCCGGCTCGTTCCTGGCCAAGCAGCTCGGCGTGCCGCAGCCCCAGCCGCTGCGCCGCTACAAGGCCGGCGAACCCCCGCTGAACGGCCCGCTGCTGATCGGCGGCGAAGGCCGTGTCGCCGAGCCGCTGCGCGCCGCCCTCGCCGACGACTACGACCTCGTGGGCAACAACGTCGGCGGCCGCTGGGCCGACTCCTTCGGCGGCCTGCTGTTCGACGCCACCGGCATCACCAAGCCCGAGCAGCTCAAGCAGCTCCACCAGTTCTTCACCCCGGTGTTGCGCAACCTCGCCGCCAACAGCCGCGTCGTCGTCGTCGGCACCACGCCCGACGAGGCCGCCACCATCGACGAGCGCATCGCCCAGCGCGCCCTCGAAGGCTTCACCCGCTCGCTCGGCAAGGAGCTGCAGCGCGGCGCCACCATCGGCCTGGTCTACCTGTCCGCCGCGGCTTCGCCCGCCGCCTCGGGTATCGAGTCGACCGTCCGCTTCCTGCTGTCGGGCAAGTCCGCCTACGTCGACGGCCAGGTGTTCTACGTCGGCGCCGCCGACTCCGTCGCCCCGGCCGACTGGGACAAGCCGCTGGCCGGCAAGGTCGCGCTGGTGACCGGCGCCGCCCGCGGCATCGGCGCGGAGATCGCGCGCGTGTTCGCGCGGGACGGCGCCGCCGTCGTCGCCATCGACGTGCCGCAGGCCGCCGACGCACTCACCGAGACCGCCGCGGCCGTCGGTGGCACGGCGCTGGCCCTGGACGTGACGGCCGACGACGCCGTCGCCCAGATCGTCGCCCACCTGACGGAGCACCACTCGGAAACTTCGGGGGGCAAGGCTCACATACTCGTCAACAACGCCGGCATCACCCGCGACAAGCTGCTCGCCAACATGGACGACGCCCGCTGGGACTCGGTCATCGCCGTGAACCTGCTTGCGCCGCAACGTCTTGCGCAGGGCCTGGTCGAGAACGGCACCATCGGCTCCGGTGGACGGATCGTCGGCCTGTCTTCGATGGCCGGTATCGCCGGTAACCGCGGCCAGACCAACTACGCCGCCACCAAGGCCGGCATGATCGGCATGACCGATGCGTACGCCGAGGTGTTCGGTGAGAAGGGCGTCACCATCAACGCCGTCGCGCCGGGCTTCATCGAGACCAAGATGACCGACGCCATCCCGCTGGCCACCCGCGAGGTCGGCCGTCGCCTGAACTCGCTGTTCCAGGGCGGCCTGCCGGTCGACGTCGCCGAGCTCATCGCCTACTTCGCCAGCCCCGCGTCGAATGCCGTGACCGGCAACACTATTCGGGTCTGCGGCCAGGCCCTGTTGGGAGCGTGACCTGATGTCGCAACCCAACGGATTGCTCAACATGGCACGGGCGGTGGCGGGTGCGCTGCCGTTCGTGTCGCGGGGCTCGACCCTGCCGGCCCGCACCGTCACGGTGTCGGGCCTGACCATCGACCCCAAGAACGTCGCCGAGTACGCCGCGGTGACCGGGCTGCGGTTCGGCGACACCGTGCCGCTGACGTACCCGTTCGCACTGACCTTCCCGACCATGATGTCGCTGGTCACCGGCTTCGATTTCCCTTTCGCCGCAATGGGTTCGGTGCACATCGAGAACCACATCACCCAGTACCGGCCCATCAAGGTGACGGACAAGCTGGACGTGGCGGTGCGGGCGGAGAACCTGCGTGAACACCGCAAGGGCCTGCTGGTCGACATCATCACCGACATCAAGGTCGGCAATGACCTGGTGTGGAACCAGGTCACGACGTTCCTGCACCAGCAGCGGACCAGCCTGTCCGGCGGGCCGAAGCCCGAGCCGGTCAAGCAGCCGAAGCTGCCGCCGCCCAATGCGGTCATCAGCATCACGCCGGGCCAGATTCGGCACTACGCCGATGTCGGCGGCGACCACAACCCGATCCACACCAGCTCGATCGGCGCCAAGCTGTTCGGCTTCCCGACCGCTATAGCGCACGGGATGTTCAGCGCTGCAGCGGTTCTGGCCAACATCGAAGGCCAGCTACCCGATGCCGTTCGATACTCCGTGAAGTTCGGCAAGCCCGTGCTGCTGCCGGCCAAGGTGGGGCTGTACGTCGAGCCCATCGACGGCGGCTGGGAGCTGGCCCTGCGCAACCTGTCGAAGGGTTACCCGCACCTGACGGCGACGGTCACCGAGCTGTAGCTCTCGTGCGCGCCCGGGCGTGTCGGCTCTCCTGCGGCACTTGCGATTTGGAGCCGTCAACTTTCCTTGACCCGTCAGGGAAAGTTGACGATTCCAGCCGAAACATGTTGGGAGACCGGGCTCAAAGCTCGCAATCAACGTGACGTTGATCGAGTAGGTTCAGTGGATTCTCGCGACCTACCTCGGGCTCGGCGACCCAGGCGGGAGGAGGTGGACCACCGGGCGGCCGGTGTCGTCGACCGTGACCCGGGCCGCAACACCGTAGACCGACGAAATCAGTTCCGCGGTAAGGACTTCGGCGGGTGCCCCGGCCGCGACAACCCGCCCTTTGTCGAGCACGACCAGCCGGTCGCAGAACAACGCCGCCAGCGTCAGGTCGTGCAGCGTCACCACCGCCGTCACCGGCAGCGCGCGGATCAGCGCCATCAGCTCAAACTGGTGCCGGACATCAAGGTGGTTGGTGGGCTCGTCGAGCAGCAACTCGCGGGGCACCTGGGCCAGCGCCCGGGCGATCTGCACCCGCTGCTGCTCACCACCGGACAGCGTGCGCCAATCCCGGTCGCGCAGGGCTGTCGTCTCGATCTGGTGCAGGGCACGCTCGACGGCGCGGCGGTCGGCCTCGGTATCACCAGACCAGATGCCGCGGTGCGGAATTCGGCCCAGCCGCACGATCTGGCCGACGGTCAGGTCGAGCTCGGTGCTGACCTGCTACTCGACCACCGCGACCCGTTGCGCCACCGCGCGACGACGATGACCGGCGAGCGGACGTCCGTCGAGCAGCACGGCACCAGTGTCGGGATGCCGTAGCCCGGCCAGCAACCGCAACAGCGACGACTTGCCGGCGCCGTTGGGCCCGAGCAGCCCCAGCGTCTCACCGTCGGCCACGACCAGCGACACCCCGTCGATGACGAGCCGACCGCCCGTCGACCAGCTGACGGATTCAGCGGCGAGCCCGCTCGTCATCGAAACCTCCGGCGCCGAGCCAGAATCCACATGAAGATCGGCACACCGACGAGCGCCGTCACCACGCCGACCGGCAACTCCTGCGGCGCGAATACGGTGCGGGCGGCGGCGTCGACCCAGACCATGAAGATGGCGCCGGTGATCGCGGTGACAGGCAACAGCCGGCGGTGCGACGGCCCGACGATCATCCGGGCCGCGTGCGGCAACACCAGCCCGACGAAACCGATTGCGCCGGCGGCGCTCACCAGCACGGCCGTCAGGAGAGCCGTCGTCGCCAACAAGACGGCGCGCACGCGCCGCACCGAGACACCCAGCGCGGCGGCCGCATCATGGCCGAACGCGAACGCGTCCAAGGCATCTGACTGCAGCCAGCAGATGGCCAGGCACGCCGCGCACACCAGACCGCACAGTGCCACCTGAGACCAGCTCGCCCCGGCCAGCGAGCCGAGCAACCAGAACAGCACCCCGCGGGTCTGCTGCGCGTCGGCGGAGGAGAAGACGACCAAGGCGGTCGTTGCCGAAAAGAGCTGAGTGCCGGCGACCCCGGCCAGCACCACCCGGTCCGGCCCGCCGCCGGACACCGCGGCGAGGGCCAGCACGAGCACGAACGCGAGCACCGCACCGACGAACGCCCCGCCCGACAGCGTCAGGGCGCCACCGATCCCCGCGACGACGACCAGCACCGCTCCCGTGGACGCACCGGACGAGATGCCCAGCATGAACGGGTCGGCCAGCGGGTTGCGCATCAGCGACTGCAGGATCGCGCCGCAGATCGCCAGGCCCGCGCCGCAGATCGCGGCGAGCAACGCGCGGGGCAGTCGCAATTCCCAGACGATGCCGTCATCGATCGGCGCGATGTCGGCGGCGCGTCCCCAAAGATGTTGCGCGACGACGGCATACACGTCACCCACGCCGAGGTCGGCCGGCCCGATGACCATGGCCGCCACGATCGACAGCACCAGCCCGACCAGGCCGAGCGCCACCATCCCGGCGGTGCGCACCGCCGTCAGGACTTCCCGCCCAGTCCGAATGCGCGGAGCCCGGACGCGACGGTCTCGACGGCGTCGACGTTGCGCAGCGACGGATCCATCGCGCTGGCCGGCAAGATGATCCACCGCTTCTCCCGCACGGCCTTCAACTTGCTTGCGGCCGGGTCGGTTTCGAGGAACTTGATCTTGTCGGCGACGCTGTCGCCGTCCTTGCCCCGGGTGAGGTCGGCGAGGACCAGCATGTCGGGGTCACGCTGCAGGATGGCCTCCCACGAAATCTCGGGCCACAACTGCCTGCTGTCGGCGAACGCGTTGCGCGCCCCGACCGCGGTGGTGATGATGCCGGGCGCTCCGCAGCAGCCCGCGATGTACGGAGTTCTGGTACCGGCGTACCACCACATCAGGGAGACACCGTCGGCCCTGAGACCGATGGTTGCGGTCGCCATGCGCGCCCGCAACGTCGACACCAGCTTGTCCCCGCGCTCTGAAACCCCGAAAATCCGGGCGACATCGGCGATTTCGGCATACATGTCGTCGAGCGTCAACGCCCGCGCCTGCGGCGCGTCCTGACCGCCGCACTCACTGGAGGACTGATACGTCGGCACCCCGAGGCGCTCGAACCGCTCCCGTGGGGCGACGCCCTGATCGGTGAACGACCAGTCGAACGTCGCGTAGACGAAGTCGGGCTTCTCTGCCAGTACCCGCTCGAACGACGGGAAATCCCGGCTCAGCACAGGCGCTTTGGCGTTGTCGGCGGCGAGGTCGGGCCGGACGGCGTCGCTCCAGGACGCGGTGCCGGCCATCCGGTCGGCGAGCCCGAGCGCCAGGAGCAGCTCGCTGGCCGGCTGGTTGATCGAAACCGCGCGCTGCGGCGGCGATTTCACCGTCACCGTGCGTCCGCAGTTCTGCAGCGTGACGGGATAGCCGGCGGTTCCAGCGTTGACGGTTCCTGTCGCCCGCGGACCGCTACACGAGCAGACGAGCGAAACAACCAGTGAGACAAGCAGAATGGTACGTCGAGACACGGCGGCGCCTTCCGATCCGGGACTCAGGTCGCGGAGTCCATGCGTGGGCGGGACCTCGCGCCGCCAGGCCGCGAGAACCCGAGCCAGCAGGTCTTCGGACTCGGGATCATCCAGGCCGGAGCGCCTTCCCAGCCCACGTGGGGCCAGTGGCCGTTGCTCCGCCTGTCCCCCTTACCGCTGCGCGTCAGTTCCGGTTTCGCACCGGATTCCCTGACCCAACCGCGTTGGGTTCGACTGGCTCGAATCGGACCATACCAGCGGCGTGGCGGGCCGGCGCCGGCGTGTCGCTGCCGGCGGCGTGTTGTTCTCTCCTGTGACACATGCGATTTGGAGTGGTCAACTTTCCTTGACGCGTCAGGGAAAGTTGACGGCTCCCGGCGAAAGGTGCCAAGGGAGAGAGCCCGGGACGGGCTGACCGTCCGCGAATGTGCGACCAGATCGGCAGAATCGCTGGGAGGGCGATCTGTGTGCACCGTCGCGGCGCCGCCGGAGCGCGAGAAACCTACGACTCGGCGCGCTTGCCCTTCAGGCCGCGCCAGAAGAGGTTGATCATGAGCTCGGTGGCGTCATTGACGTCGGTGTCGCCGGCACTGACGCGGGACGCGATGGCCTCACCCGCGCCCACGAGGGCCACGGCCATCATCTCGAAGTCGCTGTCCGGCTCCGGGTTTCGGGTACCGGTGCTGAGCAGCCGCGCCACCAGGTCGATGATCTTCTCGCGGCCCTCGCGCACCGTGTGGGCGAAGGCCTGCGAGCTGGTGGCCTGGGTGTACAGCACGATCCAGGACGCCCGGTTGCGGTCGATGTACGTCATGAACGACAGCACCGCGTTGCGCAGCAGGTCGCGCGGGCTCTGGGCGAAGTTGATGTCCGCGCGGACGGTGTCGACGAAGCGCGTCAGCTCCCGGTCAAGGCAGGCCGCGAACAACTCTTCCTTCGAGCCGTAGTAGAGGTACAGCATCGGCTTGGAGATCTCGGCCTGCGCGGCGATCGCGTCCATCGAGGTCTCGTGATAGCCGTTCACCGAGAACATCTGCACGGCAGCGTCGAGCATCTGCTGTTCGCGGACGGCCCGCGGCAGCCGCTTGGTTCCACCTGCCATCAGAACAGGGTATGCAACAAGCAGCTCACTTCACGCATTTGGCACCCGGGCCCTTCATGGCCGCCACCCGAAGCACCGACTTGTCGACCTGCGCCTGGTCCAGCTGGCCGGCCCGCGCGGCGGCCTCCAGCTTGTCCAGCACGTCCGGGATGCCGTCGGTGGTGATCCACAGGGCGACGTCCGCGCCGGCCTGGATCGCCTTCAGCGCCGCGTCGGCGATGCCGAAGTGCTGGGTGATGGCGGCCATGCCGGTCAGGTCGTCGGTGAACACGACGCCGTCGAACGGCGGGCCGCCGTACTCGCCGCTGCGCAGCAGGTCATAGGCCGGCTTGCTGAGGCTGGCGGGGTCGTCGCCCAGAGTCAGTCCCGGCACCTGCAGGTGACCGACCATCACCGCGACGGGCTGCTGCGTCGTCAGCGTCCGGTACGGCACGAGGTCGCTGTCCTTGAGCGCCTCGAGCGGCGGGGTCTTCACGCCACCGGTGTGCGAGTCACCCGAACCGTGCCCGTGCCCAGGGAAGTGCTTGAGCACCGGAACCAAACCCGCCTCCCGCAGGCCCGCGGCGTACGCACCGGCGTACTCGGTGACCTTGTCCGGCGTCGCACCGAACGAGCGGTCGCCGATCACCTCGTCGTCGGACTCTTCGGTGACGTCGGCGTCGGGCGCGAAGTCGATGGTGATGCCGAACTTGTCCTTCATCTGCTGACCGCGGTCCTTGGCGATGGCCTGGACCTCGGCCGGCGTCTTCGTCGTCGCCAGCACCCGCGCCGACTCCTGCTTGCCGATCAGCTTCTTCAGCCGGGACACCCGGCCACCTTCTTCATCGATGCTGACCGCCAGCGGCAACGCGCCGGATGCCGCCTGCAGCTCAGGGATCGAACCGTCCGACAGCATGGACAGGTCCGTCCAGCTGCCGATGAAGATGCCGCCGACCTGCTGCTGTGTCACCGCGGCACGGGCGTCGGCGGCGTCCTTGACGCCCACCATGAGCAACTGGGCCAGCTTCTGCCGCAGCGTCAGCGTGCTCAGCAGCGCGTGCGGATCGCACGGCGGAGCCGTGGGGGCGGGCGCGTCCATCGGCTTACTCGACGACGACGTGGTCTTGGCCTGGCTGGACGTGCTGGACGCGGCAGGATGGTCGGACGACGACGAGCAACCAGCCACCAGTCCGGACACCAGTGCCAGCACTCCGAGGGTTCGGGGCAGGGACATGGGTTTCGAGCCTAACGGTTCCGGTCGCGGTCCCCCGGGACCCCGTGAGACGGCCGCCGAAACGGGGCCCAGGCAGGTCGTCATGCTAGTTTGGGCGCCATGGACCGCTTCCTCGTGCCCGCCGGAGCCAGCATCGTGGTCGGTCTGTTGCTCGGCGCTGCAGCGGTCTTCGGCACCACGCTGATGCTGGAGCAGGACACCAAGCCGACGCTGCAATCGGGCGATCCAGCGTCATCGGTGCTCAACCGGGTCGAATACGGCAACCGCAGCTGATCCCGTAGCGCCCCTCTCGCGGCGCTGCCTATGGGTCGTCAGCGCGGTCGCACTGGTCCTGACGTTCGCCCAGTCACCGGGCCGGGTCTCGCCCGACACCAAACTCGATCTCACCGCCAACCCCGCGCGTTTCCTGGCGCGGGCGGCGAATCTGTGGAGCAGCGACCTGCCCTTCGGCCAGTCGCAGAACCAGGCCTACGGCTATCTGTTCCCGCACGGGACGTTCTTCCTCGCCGGTGACGTCATCGGCCTGCCCGGCTGGGTGACGCAGCGGCTGTGGTGGGCGTTGCTGCTGGTCGTCGGGTTCTGGGGAGTCATCCGGGTCGCCGAGGCCCTGGGCATCGGCAGCCGGTCCTCCCGCGTGCTCGCCGCCGTGGCGTTCGCCCTGTCCCCGCGGGCGCTGACGACGCTGGGCGCCATCTCCTCCGAGACGCTGCCCATGATGCTGGCGCCGTGGGTGCTGCTGCCGGTGATCCTGGCGCTGCGTGGTGACCCGAGGGTTCGGCAGCTGGCCGCGCGCTCGGCCGTCGCCGTTGCGCTGATGGGCGCCGTCAACGCCGTCGCCACGCTGACCGGCTGCCTGGCCGCGCTCATCTGGTGGGCCGCGCACCGGCCCAACCGCCGCTGGTGGCGCTTCACGGCGTGGTGGTTCGGCTGCACGCTGCTCGCGATCCTGTGGTGGGCGGTCGCGCTGCTGCTGCTCGGCCGGATCAGCCCACCGTTCCTGGACTTCATCGAGTCGTCGGGCGTCACGACGCAGTGGCTGTCACTCACCGAGGTGCTGCGCGGCACCTACGGCTGGACGGCATTCGTCGCGACCAACGCGACGGCCGGTTCGTCGCTGGTGACCGGTTCGGTGGCGGTGCTCGCCACGACGCTGGTCGCCGCCGGCGGCATGGCGGGCCTGGCCATGCGCAGCATGCCGGCCCGGGGCCGCCTCATCTCGATGCTGCTGTTCGGTCTGCTGCTGCTCGCGGTCGCCTACTCCGGTGGCCTGGGCTCGCCGATCGCGCACCAGGTGCAGATGTTCCTGGACGCTGCCGGCACCCCGCTGCGCAACGTCCACAAGCTCGAGCCCGTGCTGCGGCTGCCGTTGACCCTGGGCTTGGCCCACGTGCTCGGCCGCATTCCACTGCCCGGCAGCGCGCCGCGTCGCGAATGGATCCAGGCGTTCGCGCACCTCGAGCGGGACAAGCGGATGGCCGTCGCCGTAGTGCTGCTGACGGCGCTGGCCGCCGGCACGTCACTGGCATGGACGGGTCGGCTCGCCGCACCGGGTGCCTACCGCGCCATTCCGCAGTACTGGCACCAGACCGCGGACTGGCTCGACGCGCACAACGCCGAGACGCCGGGCCGCGTGCTCGTCGCGCCGGGCGCGCCCTTCGCCAACCAGGTCTGGGGAAACACGCACGACGAACCCCTGCAGGTCCTGGAACGCGGCGCATGGGGCGTACGCGACTCGATTCCGCTGACACCGCCCGAAACGATCCGCGCCCTGGACTCCGTGCAACGCCTGTTCGCGACCGGCCGGCCGTCCGCCGGATTGGCCGACACCCTGGACCGCCAAGGCATTTCGTTCATCGTGGTGCGCAACGACCTGGACCCCGACAACTCGCGCTCGGCCCGGCCGCTGCTGGTGCACCGGGCCATCGAGGGTTCCCCCGGCCTGACGCGGGTGGCCCAGTTCGGTGACCCGGTCGGCCCTGGCACGCTGGACGGCTTCGTCTCCGACAGTGGCCTGCGGCCGCGCTACCCAGCCGTCGAGATCTACCGCGTGACGGGCACCGTGTCCACCCAGCCGTACCTCGCCGCCACCGACACCATGCCGCGCGTCGACGGCGGACCCGAATCGCTGCTGCGCATCGACGAGCGCCGCCGCCTGATGGGGCGAAACCCGTTGGGCCCCATGATCTTGACGTCCGATGCGCAACGCGCCGGGCTGCCGGTGCCAGAGGTGACCGCCACCGATACCCCGCTGGCCCGCGAGACCGACTACGGACGCGTCGACGACCACTCGTCGGCAGTCCGGGCCCCCGACGATCCGCGGCGCACCTACAACCGCGTCATGGACTACCCGAGCCCCGGCGCCACCACGGCCTACGGCCAGTGGCCGGGTGGACGGATCACCACGTCGAGTTCGTCGTCCGATTCGACCGCGCTGCCCAACGTGGCGACAGCGGCCGGGCCGGCCGCCGCGATCGACGGCGACACCTCGACCAGCTGGGTGTCGAGCTCGCTGCAAACCGCTGTGGGGCAATGGCTTCAGGTCGACTTCGACCATCCGGTGACCAACGCGACCATCACCCTGACGCCCAGCGCCACCGCCGTCGGCGCCCAGGTGCGTCGTATCGAAGTCGCAACCGCCAACGGCACCAGCACAATTCGCTTCGATCAGCCCGGCAAGCCATTGACCGCCGCCTTGCCCTACGGCGAGACGTCCTGGGTCCGGTTCACCGCGACCGGCACCGACGACGGCTCGCCCGGCGTGCAGTTCGGCATCACCGACTTCTCTGTGACGCAGTACGACGCGTCCGGCTTCGCCCACGCCGTGAGCTTGCGGCACACCGTCGACGTGCCCGGCCCGCCGGCGGGATCGGCTGTCGCGCAATGGGATTTGGGCAATGATCAGCTGGGCCGGCCCGGCTGCGCCGAGGGCCCGAACGGGGTCCGGTGCGCCGCCACCATGGCGCAGTCGCCCGAAGAACCCGTCAACATGAGCCGCACCCTCACCGTGCCGACGCCGACGGCCGTCGTCCCGACGATCTGGGTGCAGGCCCGGCAGGGACCGCACCTGGCCGACCTGGTGAGCCAGCCCGGCACCACCCGGGCGTCCGGCGACTCGGACGTCATCGACGTCGCGGGATCGGCCTACGCCGCCACCGACGGCGATCCGCGGACCGCCTGGGTCGCGCCGCAGGGCATCGTCCAGTTCCGCAACGGTGCCAACCTGACCGTGCACCTGCCGGCGCCGACGACCGTCAGCGCCCTGCGACTCACGCCCAGCGCCTCCGAGCTGCCGGCGCATCCGACCGTCGTCGCCGTCGACCTCGGCAACGGACCGCAGGTGCGACGCATCGGCGACGGCCCGCAGACCATCAAGCTCAACCCCACGAAGACCGACACCATCAAGCTGTCGATCCTCGACTGGCACGACCTGATCGACCGCACGTCACTGGGATTCGACCAGGTGAAGCCGCCCGGCCTCGCCGAGGTCACCGCCCTCGACGACCGCGGCGCGCCGATCGCCCCCGCCGACGCGGCCGCCAACCGACGCCGCGCCATCACGCTGCCGTGTGGCCGCGGACCGATCGTCGCGATCGCCGGCCAGTTCCTGCAGACCTCGGTGCACACCACCGTCGGCGCGCTCCTGGACAGCGAGCCCATCGCGGCCCAGCCCTGCCAATCCGCGCCGCTGCAACTGCCCGCCGGGAAACAGGAGCTGCTGATCAGCCCCGGCCCGTTCTTCACCGTCGTCGGCGCCCGCCTGACGGGCCCGCTCGCCGCCCACATCCACAGTGCCCCAACAACTCCCGCGCAGCTGAAGACATGGACCTCCGATCACCGCGAGGTGGACGTGACGCCGTCTCCGGTGCAGCGGGTGCTCGTCGTGCCCGAGAGCGTCAACCCCGGCTGGACCGCCCACACCGCCAACGGCGCCGTCCTCACGCCGGTGACCATCAACGGCTGGCAGCAGGGCTGGGTGCTGCCGGCCGGCACCGCGGGCATCGTCACACTGACATTCGGGCTGAACACCCCGTACCGCATCGGGTTGTTCGGCGGGCTCGCACTGCTCCCGATCCTGGCGCTCTTGGCGCTGCTGCCGATGCGGCGCCGCGTCGACGACGAGCCGACGCCGACCTGGCAGCCGGGTCCCGCGGTGGTCGGCGTGGCTCTTGCCGGGTTCGGTGTCCTGGTGGCCGGATTCGCGGGTCTGGCGACCGTCGCGGCAGCCATCGGCATCCGGTTCCTGCTGAGGTCGCGGGAGCGGTGGCTGGACGGCTGGACCGTCATCGCCTCGGCGAGTGGCCTCATCGGTGCCGGCGCGGTGCTCAGCGCGTACCCGTGGCGGTCGGTGGACGGCTACGTCGGGCATTCGCCGTGGGTGCAGTTCCTGGCGCTGGTCTCGGTGGCCGCGCTGGCGGCGTCGTTGTGGGACGCGCCGCAGGCGAAAAGCGGATAGCCGTCAGCGCCGGCGGCGCAGGGCCGGTAACGCGATCAGGCAGGTGGCCGCGAGCACGCCGACTCCGATGGCGAAACCGATGCCGGCGCTGCGCAGCCCCCAGTGCTGTGCGGCCAGGCCTTCGCCGATGACGGGCAGCGAGATGGCCAGGTAGGCCACCACGAACAGCGTCGAGCTGACTTCAGCGCGCCGCTCGATTGGTGTGGCCTCGGTGATGGCGGCCAGGCCGCGGCTGAAGCTGATGCCTTGTCCCGCACCGGAAATGACGGCGGCAGCGACGACTCCGGCCAGTGAGCTGGTGATCAGCGCCGCCACCAAGGCGATCATGCCGAGCACCAGCATCGCGCAACCCACGGCCATCGCGCGGTGCGGCTGCGTCTGGTTGGCCGCCACCTGGGCGATCGCCGAGGCGAGGAAGGTGCAGCTGGCGACCAGCCCGGCCGCGGCGTGGTTGTGAATGCCGATCATGGTGGACAGGAACGACGGTGCCAGCGCGGCGAACAGCCCCATGCAGGCGAATCCCGCGAACGTCCCGATCGCGGCGAGGGTGAAAGTGCCGCGTACCTCCGCGGGAAGCTGCAGCCGTTGTATACCAAGTTGCCCAGTCCTGGCTGATGTTTCGGGAATCGCGACGACCGCAAGGCCCGCCGCCACCGCCAGCACGATGTGCAGCGCGAACGCCAGCTGCAGCGGTGCCGGGCAGTATTGGACGAGAACACCGGCCAGGAAGGGACCCGCACCCAGGCCGCCGATGTTGGCGACGGTTGCGATGGCGGCGGCCCTGGTACGCCATTTCGGTGGTGCGGCTTCGATGATCGCTGCGGTGGCCGTGCCGGTGAAGATGCCGGCGGACAGTCCCGACAGCACCCGAGCGGCCACCAGGGTCGTCACATCGCCGGCCATCAGGAACGTCGCGGCGCTGGCGACCGCGAGGGCGACCCCGGCGAGCAGGACCGGTCGTCGACCGATGGCGTCGGACCAGCGTCCGAACAGCATCAACGCCGCCAGCACCCCACCGGCGTAGGCCGCGTAGATCACCGTGCCGGTGAGAACGGTGAAGCCCATGGTGTCGGCGTAGAGCGCATACATCGGGGTGGGCAATGTCGTGCCGGCCATGATCACGGCGAACGCGTACGCCAGCAGCCCGGTGGCCACTGGGCCACTGGCCCTTCGGTTTCGACTGCTCGACGTGCGTGCCTCGGCGCCGACCGTCATAACTGCTTCGACGGCGCTGATACGGAGGACAGCGGAGTCATGGCCTGCACGGCGGCCCGCGTTGTTCCGGCGAGGTCGTGGACGGCGATGTGGCCGATGTAACCGTCGGGGCGGACGAGCACCAGCGTGTCCCGCGTCAAGCCGTAGATCTTGGCGAATTCTCCGGTCGGGTCGCCGAACACGCCGTCGGGGCCGCCGCGGCCTGCATCGACGACGAGGCGGTCGAGTGACGCGCCCGCGGTGGGCCACTCGAGTGCTGCCAGCGCGGCGGCGGCGTGCCGACCGTAGGCCAGCGCGGTGAAATGCGATCCGCGGTAAGCGTCGAACAGTCGCACGCGGCGCCCGTCCGCGGTGACGAGGTCGGCGTCCGGCGCGCGGTCACCGACGCGCAGCGTCGCGGTGTCGTCGGCGGCCGGCGGCGCCAGCGGCCCGCCGCGGTAGGTCAGGGCGAGTTGTTTCTCGTCCGTTCCGCGCCGCAGGCTCGATGGGTCGAGCTTGGCGATCCCCTCGTACTTCTTCGTGGAGAGCCCGAGCACGCCGGCAGCAATGGGCCGGCGTTCCTGTTCATAGGTGTCGAGGAGCCGATCGTCGGCTCCGGCCAGGACCTGGCCGAGTTTCCAGCCCAGGTTGTAGGCGTCGCCGATCCCGGTGTTGAGGCCCTGGGCGCCGGCGGGGGTGTGCACATGCGCGGCATCACCGACCAGCAGGACGCGGCCGCGTCGGTAGTTCTCGGCCAGCCGGATGTTGGGCCGAAAAACCGACTGCCACTGGATGTCTCGCAGCGCGAGCTGCTTGTTGCGGGTATGCGCCTGGATGCGCGCGTTGATCTGAGCCAGGTCTTGCGGCGGATGCTCGTCGGGCGCAAGTCGGATCATCCACTGGAAGGTGTCGCTGTGCGGCAGCGGGCAGGCGCCCACGAAGCGACCCTTGACGCCAGGCCAGACGTGCCAGTACTTGCGCGACAGCCCACCGGAGACCGCGGCGTCGACGATGAGGATGCGGTCGGCCTCGTCGGTGGAACCGCTGAATTCGACGCCGACGATCTTGCGGACCCGGCTGGCGCCGCCGTCAGCGCCGACGAGGTAGCGCGCGGTGATGTCCTCGCCACCATCGGTGGTCGTGACGCGCGCGGTGACATGCGTGCCGTGGTCGGTGAATTCCGTCAACTCGGTTCCGAATTCGACACGGCCACCCAGGGTTTCGAACCGGGCATGCAGTGCGCGGTCGGTGCGGTGCTGGGGGATCAGCCAGGTGTCGGGGTAGGGGACGTCGGCACTGCGCTTGCCTTTGGCCATCGCGCGGTACGGGATGGTGAGGGGGCCGAGGTGGATGCCCATCGGCGGGTACAGGGTGCCCTGATTGAGGACGTCGGGTAGGGCACCCAAGTCCTCGAGGACCTCGAGGGTGCGCGGTTGGACGCCTTTGGCACGCGAACCGTCGAAGGCGTGTGGTGCCTTGTCGATGAGGCGTACCGCCACGCCGCGGCGGGCGAGGTCGATCGCGAGCGCGGTGCCGGCCGGCCCCGCGCCGATGATCAAGACGTCGGTGGTGCTGCTTGTTGTGGTCATGGGTCAAGCCGATCTGTAGAAGGTCGCCAATTGGTCGGCGACGACGAGGGGACGTTCGAAAGGAGCCATGTGGCCGCAGTCATCGATGACGTGGCATTGGCTGGGCCGAAGCAGTTCGCGGACCCGGTCCAGGCTGCTGATCGGCGTGACGTGGTCCTCACGGCCCCAGATCAGCTGGGTGGGCAGATCAAGCGTGCCCGTGCGCCGGTAGAGCTCGGCGCGGTCGAATAGCGGAAAGTGTTGCAGCGTCTCGAAAAGCGCGTAGATGGATCCTTCGTACCGCGCGGCGTCGCCGACCATCGCCGCCAGCACGGCGGCGCGGTAGGGGTCTGCCACATTGTGTCCCAGATGCCGATCGAGGACACGCCGCCCGAATCGCTTGGCGATGAAGCCGGCCGTGATGTCGTTGCCCACCAACAGCTTCTGTGCAAGAGGTTGACGGCTCAGCCCGGCAGGACCCACCAGCGTCAGCGTGGCCATGCTGCCGGCGTGCTGACCCACGTACGCCATGGCAATAAGCGCTCCCATCGACGTGCCCACCATGTGGCGCGTGGCGGGCAGGTCGAGGTACTCGACGAGCTCACGGAGTTGGCGGACGAACAGCGCCTCGTCGTAAGGGGCGACGACGCGATCGGAGTAGCCGCGGCCATAGCCGCTGTAGGCCAGGGTCCGCAGTCCGCGGGCGTGGAGCTCGGCAGCCAGATCGTCCCAGTAGAACAGCGGGATCGTCAGCCCGCCCGCCAGTACGACGACGTCGCCGCCGTCAGGCCCGGCCAGCTCGTAATGCGTTATGCCATCTGACAATCGGATGTAGTTGCCCCGCAAGGTGCGCCGCGTGGCAGCATCGAGTCTGCGGTCTTCTCCTGCCGCGACGAAGTACTTCATTCGGTGTTCCTAGGCTGAGACGGACTTCAGGAATTCGGCGATCGCATCGGCTACCCAGGCGGGGTCTTCTTCGGGGAGCAGGTGCCCGCCATTGGGATGGACTTTTTCGATGCTGCCGGCGATGTCGCGCGTGAAGTGCTGGCCGTCCATGCCGGCGCTGCGCAGCACCAGGGTCGGCACGTCGATGTTAGGGATCTCGCCGCTGCGGTCGGCCTGGTCGGTGCACAGGAAATCGATGAACGCCGAGCGGTTACCGGGCCGGTTCCATAACCGGTGCGCGCGCTCCACCATCGCGGCATCGACGACGTCGGAGTTCGGCCCGACGGCCTGGCGCAGACTGCGCTCGACGGCACGGCGCGGCATGAACCGCCGCAACAGTTGGCCCGCAATGGGATTGCGCGCCAGTGCCATCGCGGCCGGCAGTTCCTTGTCGGGATAGCCGGTGGCATTGATCAACACCAAACCGGTCAGCTGCAGGTTCTCGGGATGATCGAGCGCGAGGTTCCAGGCGATGTTGCCGCCCAACGAGTTACCCACCACGGCGCATCGCTCGACGCCGATGGCGTCGAAGATGCGGGCAAGCGTCCCGGCGTACGTGGTGACGCGATAGTCGCCGTCGGGACGCGGCCCCGTCACCCCGAAACCAGGCAGATCCAGGCGAATC
The DNA here is from genome assembly GCF_045310895.1 of Mycobacterium sp. SMC-18. Classification (NCBI taxonomy): domain Bacteria; kingdom Bacillati; phylum Actinomycetota; class Actinomycetes; order Mycobacteriales; family Mycobacteriaceae; genus Mycobacterium; species Mycobacterium sp. SMC-18. Next base: position 32,969 of record NZ_JBJIAL010000011.1, on the reverse strand, counting down.
ACATCGAAGGACCCGCACAGCCGTTGGGCTACGGCCTCCACCCCGTACAGCGACGACGCGCTGCCGTGCAGCAGCACCACCGTCGGGCCCTTGCCTGACCGCCGGTAATGGATGCGCATGCCGTCGACGGTGGCAAACCGCGAGTCCGCGTGAACATCGATATCGCGAAGATTCATAATGGATACAGTGTTGCCGTTATTGCAATGGCTGTCAAGGGTGGGCATACTGGCGGCGTGAGCACGTCAGGTACCAGCACCGAGTTGGAGCAGAGCCCGCGGCGATCGCGCGGCCGCCCGCGAGTGCCGCTGGACCGGATCATCGCGACGGCCATTGCGCTCCTGGACGAGGAGGGCGCCGACGCGCTGTCGATGCGCAATCTGGCCCAGCGCCTGGACTCCGGTACCGCGACGTTGTATCGACACTTCACCGGCCGAGCCCAGCTGGTCGCTCAGGTGATCGACAGCGTGTTGGCCGAGGCACATATCGACGACGAGGCGCTCGACGCCATGACATGGCAGCATGCCTGCAAAACGTTGGCGCACAGCCTGTTCGACGTGTTCCGGCGCCACCCGCACGTGGCACCACTACTGGTTGAGAAGATCCCCACCGGGCCCAATGCAATGACCCAGCGCGAACAGACCATCGCACTGCTGCTCAAATCAGGCTTCGCGGCCCCCCTGGCCGCACAGGCGTGCGCCACACTGGCGCGCTATGTGCTGGGGTTCGCGACCCAGTTGACCCCACCGGATGCAGGCGCCGCGGACCAGGTCGAGGTCTGGCAGACCCTGGATCCCCAGGCGTTTCCGGCCACCGTCAGCGTCGCCGATCATCTGCCCGTGCCGCTGGAGCAGGAGTTCGCCTTCGGCCTGGAACTGCTCATCAATGGCTTGAGTCAGGTTGCGCACCAAGGAAACTGAGATGGGAGCAATCAAGCGAGCAGGACGCTGAGCGCCACGACAGCGACCGCCGCGGCTGCGGTCGTCGCGGCCGGAGCCATCGCGGTCAGCGGGTCGCGGTCCCGCCGGTGGTAGAGGGCGGCACCCCCACGCAGGGGTTACGCAATTCGCCCAACGCCTCGACAGCTGAGCGCACCACCGTGCCGGGGGTGAGGTAGCGCGCCGGTGTGCGCGAGTACCCGACCCCGGCCGGGGTACCGGTGAAGATGAGGTCGCCCGGTAGCAGCGCGCACACCGTCGAGAGGTGACTGATGAGCGCTTCGACGCCGAAGATCATGTCGCTGGTGCGGGCCTGCTGGACGACTTCATCGTCGAGTGCCGTGGCAATCGCCAAATCATGGACGTCGGGTAGCTCGTCGAGCGTTGTGATCCACGGGCCGACGGGGCTGAATCCTTGGTAGCTCTTGGCCAAGCTGAACTGTGGTGGCGCACCGGCCATTTGTGACTGCCGTTCAGAGATGTCCTGGCCGATGCAATATCCGGCGACGTGCCGCAACGCATCGGTGACGCCGATGTTGCGCCCACCGCGGCCGATCACGACAACCAGTTCGACTTCCCAATCACACGTTGCGGTGGGCAGGGGGATCGTCCCGCCCGGTCCGGTGATCGAGGACGCGAACTTGGTGAAGATCAGCGGTTCGTCAGGCACCGCCAATCCGGTTTCCGTCCCGTGGTCGGCGTAATTCAGCCCGACAGCGAAGATTTGGCGCGGCGCGATGACCGGCGGGCCGAGCACGCTCAGATCCGCGAGCAGGTCGGCGGCGTTCAGCTGGATATCCGGTTCGGGCTGGCGGTCCGCCAACCAGGCCTGCACGGCGTCAATGGCAGCGACAGCGTGGTCGGGATGACTGGGTAGGGACCCGCCGGAGGCCTTCCCGATGTCGACGAGGCCGGCGTCGGTGATAATGACTGCACGTCCGTCGTAATTGGCGAGTTTCATGAGCGTCTCTTCGTGTGGGTTTCGATGTGGATGGTCATGGCGGTCAGTCCAGCCGCACGGGCGGGTCGGGGTAACTGACCATCGCCGACACCTGCTCGTCGGTCATGGCAAGGATCAGCTGGTAGACCTCGTCCGGGTAGGCCATGTGCGGTTTGGCAGGGTCGTAGGCCGGCTGGGCGACCGGGGTTTCGGTCCGGTCGAACGGTGCCGGGTTCTTGTAGGTTTCCAACTCCTCGGCGCTGATGCCGTTGATCGCCACGGTTTCAGGATCGATCCACGCCGCGGGATCGATCGCATCGCCGGTGGTCAGCTCGAGCACGATTCCCTCCGGCCCGCCGAAATACATCGACCGGCAGAACCCGTGGTCGATGGGCCCCAGGACGGGGACACCGTGACTGCGGATCCGGTCGCGCAGAGCAAGCAGTTCGTCATCGGTGTCCACCCACAGCGCGACATGCTGCATGGCGCCCGGCGCGACAGGGGCGGTCGGATCGGCGGCGTGGGTGACCCCGTACTGCTTCGTATCGGGATTGCCGGGGTGATAGACAAATGCGATGTAGGACTTGGGATTCAGCTCGACAAAGCCATGCCAGCAGCCTTCAGCGCCGTGCATCGGATACAACGCCTTGAGCGCACACCCCAATACGGTGCTGAAGAACTCGATCTGGCCTTTGATGTCGCGGGTCGCGATGGCCAGGTGATTGACTGCTGACGGATGGATGACGGTCGACATGGCGGTGTTCACTCCTGCCCTTGGTGCTGACTGCTCTTCAGTTGTCGCTGACACCACTCGTGCACGACCTGCGAGTAACCGCTGGTGTGGAACAACATGAGTTGGTGCACAGCGTCGGGGTGGATGTGCAGATCCACGGGTCCACCGGCCGCGCCGGCTACCGCCCTGGCCATATCCGGCGTGAAGATCGGGTCCTTCTCGCCCACGGCGAACAGGATGGGTTTGGTGTTGTCGGCCAACGGAACAGCCGGGTCGTACCGCATGATCGAGCCCCACGCGGCCAGGTCATAGCTCCAGGTGTTGAGCGGGTCGGCGTGTTTCTGCCGACCCGCGCCGTGGAAGCCGTAGTCCTCGTCGAAATCGATGTACTGCTCGATGTCGAAGCGCAGCGCCGGACCGAAGAAACTGGTCATCTGCTCGAATGCTGCAGTGCGGAAAGGATTTTCGGCCGGAATCAGCGGCGAGGACGGGATTGCGAGTCCCATCAGGATCGCGCCGGCGTAGTCATCGGACGCGGCGTAGGCGCAATAGGCGGCCGCCGTACCCAGCGAGGAACCTTTGATGAACACCGGCAACCCGGTGTGGGCGACGATGTGGTCGGTGACGGCCATTGCCGCGTCGACCCATTCCTGCAGGGTGAACTGCCCGGCGCGACGGTCGACGCAGGACCGGCCATGGCCGGGGGCGTCCATGCACCACACCTCGGCACCCAGGCCGGCATAGTGCGCGCCGAATTTGTCGTAGATCCCGCCGTGGCCGCCAGTGCCGTGTTGTACCAACAGCACGTGGTCGGCCGACGGGTCGGTGAACCGGTAGGCGAACGTGTCGCCGATCATGTGTTCTTCGCGTTGCATCAACTATTTCCTTGCCGGGGTGGGGAATTCGGAATCGAGAGGGGTTCTTCGCACTCGCCGCGCCCAGACGCGACGCCCGCGGGCGCACCCGCATTAAATTGATGGTCATCAACTAAGTGATGTGATGCAGGTTATCCAGAAAAGTTGATGGTCGTCAACATCTTGTTCTAAACTTCCGAAATGAGCACTGCCAAGCGCCGCGGCCGGCCGCCGGCCACCGAGTCACCGGCCGCGCTGACGGACATCTTGTCGGCGGCGCTGAAGACGTTCGCCGAGAACGGTTACGACGGCACCTCGGCCGCCGCACTCAATCGGGAACTCGGCGTGAGCCACAACCTCATTCATCAGCGGTTCGGATCCAAGGAAGACCTCTGGTACGCGGCGGTGGATTGGGCGTTCGGCGAAATCGAGGACGAGATCACCATCGACCCCCAGCTCGCCGACAGTGATCTGATGGAGGCCCTGCGGCGTGGCCTGATCCAGCTCCTCGAGGTCCACGCGCGCCATCCCGAGATACTGCGGATGGTCACCGTGGAAGGCGCACACCCCGGCCCGCGGTTGACGTATCTGTTCGACGCGCACATCCATCCGCTGTATGCGCGGCTGACCACCCCACTGAAGACGTTGGTTGATCGCGGGGTACTGACGGACGTCGATGTGCGCAGCCTGCACTTCCTCGTGGCCCACGGCGCTACGTCACCCTTCAGCTTGGCCCCGTTGGCGACGATGCTCGAGCCCGTCGACCCCCTTGACCCGACCGCGGTGCGCCGGCACGCGGAATTCGTCGCCGACCTCGTCGTGGCCGGGCTGCGGGCTCGCGGAGCGTGAAAACCATGAGATGCCAATGAAAGTCACCCTCAGCTTCGACAACGGCCCGACCGAGACGACCGCCGAAGTGCTCGACGTGCTCGCCGACCGCGGCATCAAGGCCACGTTCTTCGTGGTGGGTGAACAACTCACCCGACCAGGCACCCGCGCATTGGCCGAGCGCGCCAAGGCAGACGGGCACTGGATCGGCAACCACACCATGACTCATTCGGTGCAGTTCGGTGACCACGACGACCCCGAGCTGCCCGACCGCGAGATCGGCGCAGCCCAAGACGCCATCGGCCCATTGGCGCACCCCGACAAGCTGTTCCGCCCTTATGCCGGTGGCGGCGTGCTGGACCGCCGCGTGTTCAACTCGGCGACAATCGATTACCTGCAACGGCACCGCTACACCTGCGTTCTGTGGACGTCGGTGCCCCACGACTGGGATTCACCCGAACAGTGGGTTCAGCGCTGCCTCCACGATGTCGTCCAGCAGGACTGGAGCGTCGTGGTCATCCACGACCTGCCCACAGGCGCGATGCGTCACCTGCCGGCCTTCCTCGACGAGCTCGACCGGCTCGGCGCCGAAATTGTTCAGGGCTTCCCCGACGCGTGCGTGCCCATCCGCAACGGCGCCCTCACCACCGACCTGAGCGCGCTCACCACCCACTAGCGCCATCAGTCGCCGGTCGATGCGTGGTTGACACCTCCCAGTATTATCGGACACACTGTATCCGTTATTACTGCGCCCCACGAAGGCCGTACAGGAGATCACGAGTGACCCGAATTCTGTTGCGCGGCGCGCATGTAGTGACCATGGCTCCGAATCGACCCGACACGGAACACACCGACATCCTCATCGAGGACGATCGAATCGCGACGATGGGCGACCGCCTCGACCCCACCGGCGCCGACGTCGTCGACCTCACCGACCGCATCGTCATCCCGGGGCTCGTCAATGCCCACCTGCACACCTGGCAGACCGCGCTACGGTTCGCCGGCGCGGACTGGTCATTGCTGGAATACCTCGCCCACACCCACGGCCACGTCGCCCGCAGATACCGACCCGAAGACATGTACATCGGCACCTTGGCCGGCGCGTTGAACCAGATCAATTGCGGGACAACCACCTTGGGCGACTGGTGTCACAACTGCCTGACTCCGGAGCACGCCGATGCCGCCATCGACGCGCTGACCGCCGCCGGCATTCGCGCGGTCTTCTTGCACGGCACCCCGCACGGCGGCCCGACCAAACCGCATGACGTGCGCGAGGTCGACCGGCTCCTCGACGGGCCGGTCGCCAACAGCACACTGCTCACGCTGGGAATGGCCATCAAGGGCCCGCAATTGTCGACACCCGACGTGGCGATCGGGGACTTGCGGGCCGCCCTTGAACGCGGCGTGATCGCCTCGATGCACCAGAGCGCGGGAGCCCCCGCCAAGGGCTGGGCAGCTGTCGGCGCTGCGGGCCTGTGGGGGCCACACGCCAACATCGTGCACGGCACCGGCCTGACCGACGATTGGGTCAAGCGCCTCGTCGACGCGGGAGCCAGCTTCACCTCCACCCCGGAAAATGAATTGGGGCAAGGACATTGCACGTCAATCACCGAACAACTGCTGCGTGCGCACGCGGCCCCGTCACTGGGTACCGACACCGAAACCGCTGTCTCCGGCCAAGTTCTCACCGCCGCCCGGATAACCCTGGCCCGCCAGCGCGGACTGACCCACGACCTGGAATTGCGCCGCACCGGACTGAGCGCACCGACCGCCGCGCCAACCAGTAAGCAGGCACTGTCCTGGGCGACCGTCCACGGTGCCCGCGCCCTGGGCCTGTCCGACCGGGTCGGCCACCTCGCCCCTGGCATGCAGGCCGATCTGGTCGTCATCGACGCCCGGGCATTGAACCTGTGGCCCGCGCACGACCCGGTCGCCGCGGCACTGCAAGCCGACATCGCCAACATCGAGGCAGTCATGATCGCCGGCACCTGGCGCAAGCGCCACCATGCCCTGGTGGACACCGACATCGACGCTGTCAAAGACCGGCTGAAGGAGTCCGGCGAACGATTCGCACACAAGATCCGCGCGACCGGGCCGATGGCCCGCACCCGACGCCGCGTCGTGCGCACGGTGGTGCGCCGGCACCTTCGCCACCAGACGCGCTCCGGTGGTGCCTGAAACACGGCTATCCGACCGAGGCCGGCTCCGGAACGTCCGTGATCGCACTGTCCCGCGGTGACGGGGCGTGCCGGGATTCCCAGCGGCGCAGCAACTCGCGGCAGGGCGACTCGATCAATCCGTAGCTGACGGCGGCGATCGCGAAACCGAAAATCCAGGTCAAGATCAGCACGATCGGCATGTGGCCGTTGAACGGGAACTCACCGATCACCGGGAACACCATGGCCAGCGCCGCGAGGTGCCAGATGAACAGGCCGTAGGACCAGCGGCCCAACGTCACCATCGTGGTGCTGCCGAGGATCCGGTGCGGCGTCCCGGGTGCGTCCAGCACCAGCGGCGCCAGCAGTGCCCCGGCGACCACCGCACCCATCGCCGTCTTGACCACGACCTGGCTGACGGCGCCCGGTGCGAGTCCGATGTTGCCGGCCAGCGGCGTCGCCGCGATGACGAACGCGACCCCGGCGATGGCCGCCATCACCCAGCGGCGCCGGGCCAGCTGGTGCATGCGGCCGACGGGCATGACGGTCAGCTCGGCCAGCAGCATGCCGGCGGCGAACCACGAGAACAGCGCCGGCAGCCAGTTCATCTGGTTGACGCCGAACGGCAGGTGCCATGGCAGCGCAGGCCACGCGAAGCTCGCCACCGCCAGTGCCGCGATGGCGGGCACCCGCCAGTCCACCGGCAACCGGCGGGCCAAGAGCGCCAGCAGCGGCAGGGCCAGATAGAAGCTGACCTCGACGGCCAGGCTCCACATCTGCGTCAGCCCGGCGGTCAGCGTCAGCGGTACATAGACCTGGGTGAGCGTGAGGTTGGCGAGCCACACCGTCAGGTCGGCGTGCGCCTCGGGCAACAGCGCCAGGATCACCACGACGGCCACCAGATAGCCCGGCATGATGCGGACGATGCGCGAGCGCAGGTAGTGGCCCGTCGGCGGCCGGTGCCGCAGGCCGCGCGCGGCGGCGGCGTGCCCGCGCCACAACAGGAAGCCCGACAGCGCGAAGAACACGGCGACCGCCAGGTCGAACCGGGTGAACAAGCGGCCGTACCAGCCGCTGCTGTTGGCCGTCTGGAACGCCACGTGAGTGAGGACGACGCCCATGGCGGCACAGGCCCGCATGCCCTCGACAGCGGGCAGGAAACTGCGGGTGCCGCTCACCTCAGCACTGCCCGCGGTGTCGTGTCCCAGGTCGCCCACGACCCCAGTGTGCCGGGTGCCCGGTCTCGGCGGCGAATCTCACCGACACCCGCACACCACTCTGAGGGTGTGCCTTAGTAAGGGCTGTTAGGGTCAGTCGGGTTGCTGTGTGGCTGGCAGACAAAGTAAGGAGCACGGGTTGAACCGCGCTGTGGGGTTGCGAATCGCGGCATGCGTCTTGATGGGGCTCGGCGCCGCCCTGCTGATTGCTGCTCTGCTCTTGAGTACCTATACGTCGGGCAAGATTTCCAAGATCCCGCTCGACATCGACACCACGCTGGTGAGCAACGGCACCGGGACCGCGCTGGACCCCGCGTCGCTGCTGGGCGAGAAGTTCGTCGTCAACAAGAACGTGCCGCTGGTGCTGCAACGCCAGATCAGTGTCGAGAACCCGGCGAACGCCGATGTGGTGACGCTGCAGGTCGGCAGCACGGTGCGCCGCACCGACAAGCAGCAGGACAACGGCCTGCTGCTCGCGCTCGTCGACACCGTGACGCTCAACCGCACCACTGCCGCGGCGGTGACGGGTGCGGCCGGCTCGGTGCAGAAGCCACGCACCATCGAGGACCAGAACCCGCCGACCAACATCGCGCTGCCCCACACCGGGCTGAGCTACCGCTTCCCGTTCAGCACGGAGAAGAAGACCTACCAGGTGTTCGACCCGATCGCGCAGAAGGCGTACGACGCCAACTACGAGGGCGAAGAAGACGTCAACGGGCTGTCGGTCTACAAGTTCACGCAGAACGTCGGCTTCGACGCCGACGGCAAGCTGGTCGAGCCCATCAAGTACTCGTCGCTGTACGACAAGGATGAAGACGGCTCGGTGACCGCGCGCGCCGAACTGTGGGGCGTGCCGTCGGCCGAGCCGACCGACCCGATCACGATGCAGCGCTACTACGCCGCGGCGCGCACCTTCTGGGTGGACCCGGTCTCGGGCACCATCGTCAAGGAGAAGGACCGCGGCTTCCACTACTACTCGCGTGACGCCCTCAAGCCCGAGGTGACGTTCGCCGACTACACCGTCACCTCCAACGAGCAGACGGTCGAGTCGCAGGTCGCCGCCGCCCACGACGAGCGCGACAAGCTCGCCCTGTGGGACCGCATCCTGCCCATCACCTTCGGTGGCCTGGGCCTGGTGTTCCTGGTCGGTGGCGTGCTGCTCGCCGGGTACAGCCTGCGGTCGCAGGCCGCACTGATCGATCCGGGCCTCGACGCCGCCGGGCACGGCTTCTTCGGCCGGCGTGAGACCGATTCCGGCCCGATGCCCGCGGCCGAGGCCATGACCGAGAAGCTGCCCACCCAGCGGCCGACCGATCTGCCACCGGACCGGATCTGATCGCTTTTCGTCGTGCCCTGCCGGCGCTGTACGCGCTGGGGCTGACGCTCGCTGTCACCGCGCCGCTGCTGGCGCCCGGTTATCTGCTGCTGCGTGACGCGGTCTCGACGCCGCGGTCCTACCTATCCGACGCCGCCCTCGGCTTGTCCGAGGCCGCGCCCCGGGCCCTGCCGCAGGACTTCTTCCTGGCCGTCCTCTCGCCCGTCGTCGACGGCGGGGTGCTGGTCAAGGGGCTGACGATCCTCGGCTTGTGGTTCGCCGGCTGGGGCGCGGCGAAGCTGGCCGCCGCGGTGCTGGACGCCGGCCTCGGCGGGCAGCTGGTGGCCGTCACCGTCGCGGTGTGGAACCCCTACGTCGCCGAGCGACTGCTGCAGGGGCACTGGAGCCTGCTCGTCGGCTACGGCTGCCTGCCCTGGGTCGCCTTCTCCAGTGATTTGTGCACGATTTTCCGCGGTGAGCGCGAAAAGTCGTGCACAAATCCCTGGGGCCTCGTCTTTTGGATCGCGCTGGCCGGGCTGACGCCGACGGGCCTGCTGCTGGCGTTGGTGGTGGCGCTGGCGTGTTCGCGCACCTGGCGCGGCGTGTGGGTCGCACTGGCCGCCGCGGTCGGAGCGGCGCTGCCCTGGTTGGTGGCGACGGTCGTCGCCCGCTCGGTCCTACCGGTGGCCAGTGCCGGAGTGCCGGCGTTCGCGGCGCGGGCCGAACCGGGGCTCGGGACGCTGGGCAGCCTGGCCGGGCTCGGCGGCATCTGGAACGCCGCGGCGGTACCGGTGTCCCGCACGACGCTGTGGGCCGTGGTCGGGACCGTCGCGCTGCTGGCGGTGGTGGCCTGTGGCGCGCGGAAGGCGTGGTCCGTGACCGCGGCCCGGCCGCTGCTGGTGCTCGCCGTCGTCGCCGTGGTGGTGCCCGCGCTGCTGGCGACCGACCCGGGGTCGGCGTTCCTCGACTGGCTGATCCGGACCGTCCCCAGCACCGGCGTGCTGCGTGACGGACAGAAGTGGGTGGCCCTGGCGATGCCGGGCTATGCCCTGGCCGCGGCGGCCGCGGTGGCGGTGCTACGGCGCTGGCTACCAACGGCTTTCGCTGCTGCGGGCTGCTGCGTAGTGGTGCTGGCGGCGCTGCCCGACCTCGCCTGGGGTGTCGGCGGCCAGCTGCGGTCGGTGCAGTACCCGGCCGGCTGGTACGCGGTTGCCGCACAGATCAACTCGGACCCGAAACCCGTCGCGGTCCTGCCGCCCGACGTCATCCGCCAGTTCCCCTGGGCCGGCCCGACGGCCGTACTCGACCCGCTGCCGCGCTGGGTGTCCGCCGACGTGCTGGCGACCGGTGACCTCGTCATCGGGGGCCGGACCGTGCCCGGCGAGGGCGTGCGGGCGCGGCGGGTGCAGGACCTGCTGCTGCGGGGCGCCGACGTGCACCAATTGGCCGCGGCCGGGGTGGGCTGGGTGGTGGTGGAAGGCTCAGCTCCGCCGCTGTCGCTACCGATCGCATACCGGGACAACGACATTGCGTTGTACCGAGTGGGCGGGACGACGCCCGCGGCGTCGGGACGGGCATCGTTGATCGCCGCGCACGTGGTGTGGCTGGGCGTGCTGATCGGAGCCCTGACCGCGATGGTGATCCAGCGATGGCGGGGCCTCAGTACGCCCCTTCGCCGCGAGCCACCACGCTGACGGTCTTCAGGATGATGCCGACATCGGTGAGCATCGACCAGTTGTCGACGTACGAAAGATCAAGGCGCACAGCCTTGTCCCACGTGAGGTTCGACCGGCCGCTGATCTGCCACAGCCCCGTCACACCCGGCTTGACGAGCAGTTTGCGCCTGATATCGCCGTTGTAGGTCTCGACCTCCCGGCGCAGTGGTGGCCGGGGGCCCACGACGCTCATGTCCTGCTTGAGCACGTTGATGAACTGCGGCAGTTCGTCGATGCTGTAGCGGCGCAACACTTTTCCGACCATCGTCACCCGCGGGTCGTCGCGCATCTTGAACATGACGCCGCCGGCCATCTCGTTCGACGGCAGCAGGTCTTCGAGGCGCTCCTCCGCGTCGACCACCATGCTGCGGAACTTGATCATCGTGAACGGCTCACCATCCAGCCCGATGCGCTCCGACCGGTAGAACACCGGGCCGCGACTCGTCATCTTGATGGCGATGGCCGCGAGCACCAGCAGCGGCGCCGTCCCGATCAGCGCCGCCAGCGCGAAGCCGAAGTCGAACGCCTTCTTCAGAAAGCTCTTGGCACCGTGGTACTGCGGCTTTTCCACGTGCAGCAGCGGCATGCCGGCCACCGGCCGCATCGCGAGTCGCGCGCCGGCCACGTCGAGCAGGCCGGGCGACACCACCAGGTCGACGTCGGATGCCTCGAGACGCCAGGTGAGCCGCTGGATTCCGGCGACACCGAAGTGCTCGGCGTCGGTCAGCGCCACGGTGTCGGCGGCGCAGCGGTCGCCGAGCGCACCGAGTGCGTCGTTCTCGTCGCCGAAAATCGGGATCATCCGGTCACCGACCCTGATGACGTCGCCGCGCGCGCCGGGGTCTCCCGGGATGCCGGCGCCGACCACCACATAACCGTCGCCGGGATCGTTCATGAGTTCAGTTGCCAGGACGGCGATGGCGTCCCGATCACCAATGGCGAGAACGGATGTCAGGCATTCGCCCGCCTGTCGGCGCGCCCGCACCCGCCGCCGCCACAGCTTGCGACCGATGAGCAATCCGATGGTGCCCAACGGGAATGCCAGAGCCAGGTAGCCGCGCGCGATCTCGAGGCGGGCCAGCAGGGCCACGATCGCGATGACCCCGAACGTCCAGAAGGATGCGGCGACGACGCGGCGATATTCCTCGATGCCGCAGCCGAGGATCGACGCCGATCGGGCGTGATGAAGCGTCAGCACGCCCAGCCACAGGCAAGCCAGCACCAGCGAGTACCCGGTATAGAGCATGGAGGCCGACGGGCCGTAGCCCACTCCGCCGAATCGGACCCATTGTGCGAACAGCATCGCGAGGACGATGGTCGCGGCGTCGGTGAGCAGCACACGACGCGCGTAATGCGGCTGCCAGACCGTGCGTGAACTCGCCAGCCGCGTGAGCCCGAACGTCGAAAGCGTCATCGGCAACTCCACATGCTCAACTCCTCAGACCCGGTGGTACTTCGATGGAGCGGTATATCCAATTACATGAATGAGAACGGAGTTCGAACGCACTGCATCACCGGGCCCAGTTGCCTGGATCCGCAAAATTCGAGGGACACCGCGAAAGCCGGAACCCGCAGGCGGCCCTCATTGCTATTAAATTTGACTTGGCCGTCAGTTTATGCGGCCCGGCGGTGTCCAACAGCAAAACGGCAGATTTGGCTGGCCGTCACGCAGAATTTCCGGGGTGGGCGTGGACGCCCGGCGGCAGTACTGCGCGGCCCGGATGCGACGTCAGACGATCCCGTTGACGAACTTGCCGTCCCGGACCGCTTCGGCAACGGTCCGCATCGCGGAAGCGCTTTGCGGCCACGAGAATTCAGCCGCCCGCACCTGCGCCTTGGCACCCAGCTCGTCGCGCAGGACGGCGTCGGTCAGCAGGGTCTCGAGCGCGGTGACCAGACCGCGGTGGTCATCGACCAGCAGGCCCGTGACGCCGTCGACGATCGAGTCGGTCAGGCCGCCCGAGGACCGGTAGCCGACAGTCGGCACGCCGTGCTGCGCGGCCTCGATGACGGCCAGCGCCCAGCCTTCCTTGCGCGACGGCAGCGCATGAACCCAAGCCTGTTGCAGCACTTCGTGTTTGGTGGCCTCGTCGACGTGGCCGTGGAACGTCACCGCGGAACTGATGCCGAGCCGGCGAGCGTGCGCGACCAGCCGCTCGTCCCACCAGCCGCCGCCGACGACGTCCAGGCGCAGTCCCGGCACGACCGGCGCCAGCAGCGCGACGGCGTCGAGCACGTCCTCGATCTGCTTGTGCGGCACCAGTCTCGACAGCACCACGATGCGCGGCTCGGCCGCGCGGGGCAGCGCGAGGGACGCCGCCGGAGCGAGGTCGACCCCGTTGCGGACGACGGCGATCCGCGAAGCGTCGACACCCAGGTCCACCAGGTCCCGGGCCGACGGCAGTGACACCGTCACGTACTGGTTGTTGCGGTGCAGCCGGGGCGAGAGCCGCGACTCCACGAACCAGCCGAACTTGCTCATGAACCGCCCAGCTACCGGCCACTGGTCGCGGTGGCAGTGATGCACCAGCACCATCGCGCGCCGGCCGTAGGCCAAGCGAGCCAGGAAGGGGATGCCGTTCTGCGAATCGATCACCACATCCGGCCGGACGCCGCGCAGCGGACCCAGCCCGACACGGGCCAGCACCATGGCCAGCCCGGCCCAGATGTAGACCGACAGCCGGCCGCCGCCGCGACTGATCCGAATGCCGTCGACGACCTCGGTGCGCGACGCCCCGCGATAGCGCGCCGTCCGCAGCGTCACCCGCACCCCGGACTCGGCCAGCTGCGCGCCGATGCGCTGCAGATACGTCTCGCTGCCACCGCCCTGGGGATGGCCGGTGTCCCGCCAGCAGAGCAGCAGCACCGACCGGATCTCGTCAGGAGATCCAGCGGGTTGCTGGGGGTGGTCTGGCATCGAATGAAGGGTACCGGTCAGTAGGGTTGCGGAGTGAATCGCTGGGCAGCCAAACGACTGGTCATCACGCGTGAGCGGGCCACCCTCGCCCGCTCGATCCGCCTGCTCAGCGAGTTCCGTTTCGAGCAGAGTGACCCGGCCCGCTTCTACGGCGGCCTCGCCCGGGACACCGTCGCCCTGGTGGACGGCCTTTGGCGCGACCTCAACGGAGCCGCACCCGACGGCGCCACGGTGCTCGACGTCGGCGGCGGCCCCGGCTACTTCGCCACCGAATTCTCCAGCGCCGGAATGACATACATCGGTGTCGAACCCGACCCCCGGGAGATGCATGCCGGCCCGGCCGCCCAACCCGACGGCGCCGGCACCTTCGTGCGGGCCTCGGGCATGGCCCTGCCGTTCGCCGACGGCAGCGTCGACGTCTGCCTGTCGTCGAACGTCGCCGAGCATGTCCGCGAACCGTGGCTGATGGGCCGGGAGATGTTGCGGGTGACCCGGCCGGGCGGGCTGGTGATCCTGTCGTACACGGTGTGGCTGGGTCCCTTCGGCGGCCACGAGATGGGGCTGACGCACTACCTCGGCGGCCGGCGGGCCGCCGAGATGTACACCCGCAAACACGGCCACCGGCCGAAGAACGACTACGGATCGTCGTTGTTCGCGGTATCGGCCGCGGCTGGCCTGGAGTGGGCGCGCAGCACGGGGGCGCTGGTCGCCGCATTCCCTCGCTACCACCCGCGATGGGCCTGGCGTGCGACTTCTGTACCGGTGTTACAGGAGTTCTTGACGAGCAACCTGGTGTTGGTGCTCCGGCCCAGCTGAATGACCTAATTGGAACATGTTCTCGTTTGGCCGAAAACTGGGTAGTGTGACGGCCATGACACAGAGCACGGCATTCAAAACCGAGTGGGATCAGCTGTTCATCGGCGGTCAGTGGACCGCACCCGCGACGTCGGACGTCATCGAGGTGCACTCCCCGGCCACCGGCGAGCTCGTCGGCAAGGTGCCACTGGCCTCGAAGGCCGACGTGGATGCCGCCTGCGCCGCCGCACGCAAGGCGTTCGACGAGGGCCCGTGGCCCAAGATGTCCCCGGCCGAGCGCGCCGCGGTGATCGCCGAGGCGTCGCGCATCATGACCGAGCGCGCCGACGAGCTGAAGTTCCTGCTCTCCGCCGAGACCGGCCAGCCGCCGAGCATCGTCGACATGATGCAGTACGGCGCGGCCATGTCGTCGTTCAACTACTACGCAGGTGCCGCGGACAAGTTCCAGTGGAGCGACATCCGCGATGGCATCTACGGCCAGACCCTGGTGACCCGTGAGCCCATCGGCGTCGTCGCCGCCGTCGCCGCGTGGAACGTGCCGTTCTTCCTGGCCGCCAACAAGCTGGGCCCGGCCCTGCTGGCCGGCTGCACCGTCGTCCTCAAGCCCGCCGCCGAGACGCCGCTGTCGGTCTTCGCCATGGCGCAGGCCTTCGCCGACGCCGGCCTGCCCGAGGGCGTGCTGTCGATCGTGCCCGGCGGCCCCGAGACCGGCCGCGCGCTGACCGCCAACCCCGAGATCGACAAGTTCACCTTCACCGGCAGCTCGGCCGTCGGCAAGGAGATCGGCAAGGTCGCCGCCGAGCGGCTCAAGCCCTGCACCCTGGAACTCGGCGGCAAGTCCGCGGCGATCATCCTCGAAGACGCCGACCTGGACTCCACCCTCCCGATGCTGCTGTTCTCGGGCCTGATGAACACCGGCCAGGCCTGCGTCGGACAGACCCGCATCCTGGCCCCGCGGTCGCGGTACGACGAGGTCGTCGAGAAGGTGGCCGCCGGCGCGGCCGCCATGCAGGTCGGTCTGCCGGACAACCCGGCCGCCATGATCGGTCCGCTGATCAGCGAGAAGCAGCGCGAGCGCGTCGAGAGCTACATCAAGAAGGGTGTCGAGGAAGGCGCCCGCATCGCCACCGGCGGCGGCCGTCCCGAGGGCCTGGACTCCGGCTGGTTCGTGCAGCCGACGGTGTTCGCCGATGTCGACAACTCGATGACCATCGCCCAGGAGGAGATCTTCGGCCCGGTGCTGGCGATCATCCCCTTCGACACCGAAGAGGACGCCATCCGGATCGCCAACGACTCGGACTACGGCCTGGCCGGCAGCGTCTACACCACCGACATCCCGCGGGCCATGAAGATCGCCTCGCAGATTCGCACCGGCACCTACGCCGTCAACATGTACGCCTTCGATCCGGGCGCGCCGTTCGGCGGCTACAAGAACTCGGGCATCGGCCGCGAGAACGGCCCCGAGGGCATCGAGGCCTACTGCCAGGCCAAGAGCGTGCTCATGCCGTTCGGCTACACCCCGGAGTAAGCAGTACTGCCTTCGTCCGGATGGCCATCCGCGCCTTGTCCTTCGCCCCTCGGGGGACCCGGCCGGGTGGCCATTCGGCTTTTCAGCACCGGTGTTTTATCCCAGGCGGCACCCAGCGAACGCTGATAGCGTCACGCCCGTCCGAAGGTCTGGCAAACAATCTGGGAGGAAACGTATGGCTGTCTCTGTGGATCTCGAGAAGTCGCTCGACAAGGCATATGAGGACAAGTCCCTCAAGGACATCCTCGACGCATCGCCCGCCGCGCTGGCCGGGGTCAGTGACTCCGACGCCGAGCACCTCGCCGCGGCATTCAACATCAAGACCGTGCGCCAGCTCGGCTCCAACAAGTACTTCGCCGTCGCTGCCGCGCTCGTCGCGCTGGAGAACGCCGGCTAATTTTCTCCGCGAGCAGAAACAAAACTGCCCCTACTCCTCGGAGTGGGGGCAGTTTTGTGTCTGCTCGTCTCGTTGCCCGCCACGAGGGTGCACTCAGATCGCACCTCTCGCCCGATCTTCGATCTGGCTGCACGCTCGTGATCAACGCGGCCGTACATCTTCGCCAATGTGCGGACAGATCGTCCTGCAGGCCAGATCCCCGATCTGAGCGCACGCTCGGAGGTGGAGCCACAACGCCCCCGCGGAAGACCCCTGGTGACGGTCTGCACATCGAGTTCGGGCGTCATTCCCAGGAGTGAACTCCTGATCACAGAATTATGTAGCCAGCCATAATTTTGCCGACATTTGGCCGCCGTGGCCGCCCATTAGTGACCTGGAATACATTCTTTGGCCCGATGTGTCCGACGTTTTATGCTGAGACCCATATCAAGGAGGGCGCCATGTGGGTCGTCGAGGTCAACGTGAAGGGCCATCGCTTCACGCACACCGTCCTGGGTGCCAACGCGCGGCTGCGTGAAGCGGCGCGGGGCGTGCAGGATCGGATGACGCAGCTGCGGAACCGGGTCACGCATTGACGTCAGCTGAGCCCGTCACCAAGACGGTCAACAAGCGGGGCGCCACGCGGGAACGGATGGTGCGCAGTGCCGCCGCCGTGCTACGTGAACGCGGCGCCGCGGGCCTGACCATCGACGAGGTGCTGGTCCGTAGCGGTGCCCCGCGCGGCTCGGTCTACCATCACTTTCCCGAGGGCCGCAGCCAGCTGCTGATCGAGGCCCTGCAGTTCGCCGGCGATGCGATTGCCGCCCATATCGACGGTTCCGCCGCCTACGGCGGCATCGCCCTCGTCCGCGGATTCGTCACGTTCTGGGATCGCATCCTCGCCGACAGTGACTTCACCGCCGGGTGTCCGGTGGTCGCCGCGGCGGTCGGGTCGGGCGACGAAGCGCCGACCCTGACCCCCATCGCCGCCGAGATCTTCGACCGGTGGCGCACCGCGCTCGGACACGCCTTCGCCGCCGAAGGCTTCAGCGACACCGACGCGTCAACCCTGGCCGTCACCTGCCTGGCCGCGCTCGAGGGCGCCGTGATCCTGAGCCGCTCGTCACGCAGCGTCGAGCCGTTGCACGATGTTGCCACTCAGCTCGAATTCCTGATCAAGGCAAAGGCTTTCGTCAAGAACAACGGCCTGCCGACCGCCGGCAGTTAGCCTTCCGCGCGAGCCCAGCGCGCACACACGAAGTCCCTGTTGACGGCGGATTCCACCAGCCGCCACTCCGAGCGCACCGGCAGCACCGGCGCGCCCTCGCCCAGCGAGCACGGCGCGTACGACACCACCAGTTCATCGACCAGGCCGGCCGTCACGAACTGCGCCGCAACGTCCCCGCCTCCGAGGATCCACACGTCGCGGTCGCCCGCCGCCTCGACCAGCGTCGGATGCAGTTGCGCCACATCACCGCTCACCGCCTGCACCGGATGGCCGTCGACGACGATGCCGGGCCGGGACGTGAGCACCCACGTCGGCTGGGGGTACGGCCAGTCGCCCGGCTCGTGCTCGACGACCCACTGGTACGTCGTCGACCCCAGGACGAGGGCACCGACGGACTTCTCGAACGCCTTGTAGCCGAACGGCCCTTCGACGTCGATGTCACGCGAGAGCAGCCAGTCCAGGCTGCCCGCGGAATCGACGATGAAGCCGTCCAAGCTGGATGCGGTGTAGTAGATGGTCGCCATCTCGCCGAGTATGCCGTGACCCACCGACAATCTGCGGCGCCATGATTACTGTTGCCCGATGGACGATTTCGACGCGCTCCGCGCCGACGACGGTGACCTGGCGGAACTGCGCAACGACGTGCGCCGGTTCCTGGCCGAGGACGCGGCGCAGTTCGGCTGGCAGCCCGGTGTCGACTGCTGGCTGTCGAAGTGGGACGCCGACTTCAGCAAGCGGCTGGCGGCGGCCGGCTTCGTCGGGCTGACGATCCCCGTCGAGTACGGCGGCCGCGGGCGCAGCCACATGCACCGGTACGTCGTCACCGAGGAACTCCTGGCCCACGGCGCCCCGGTGGCCGCGCACTGGATCGCCGACCGACAGGTGGCGCCCGCCCTCCTGAGCTACGGCAGCGAGGAGCAACGGCGCCGGCTCCTACCCCGAATAGCTTCCGGCACTTTGTATTCGGCCATCGGCATGAGTGAGCACGAGGCGGGTTCCGACCTGGCCGCCGTCACCACCAGGGCCACCCGCACCGACGGCGGCTGGCTGCTGAGCGGCAGCAAGGTCTGGACCAGCGGTGCGCATCTGGCCCACCAGATCGTGGTGCTCGCCCGCACCAGCCCCCTGGACCCGAAACATCGGCACGCGGGGTTCAGTCAGTTCATCGTCCCCACCGACGCTCCGGGCGTCACCATCGAGCCCATCGTCCAGATGAACGGTGAGCACCATTTCAACGAGGTGCTGTTCGACGACGTCGCGCTGACCGACGCCGACCTGCTGGGCACGGTCGGTGCCGGCTGGCATCAGGTGACCTCCGAACTGGGTTTCGAGCGCAGCGGGCCGGAGCGCTTCCTGTCCACGGCCACACTGCTTTTCGCCCTCGTCGAGGCACTACGGGACGAACCCCGCGCCGACGTCGGCGACCTGATGGCACGGATGATCTCGGTGCGCCAACTCTCGATATCGGTCGCCAGGGCGCTGACGGCCGGCCAGGACGCCGCGGTGTCCGCCGCACTGGTGAAGGACCTCGGCACCCGCTTCGAACAGGATTCCGTCGAGATCGCCGCGGAGCTGCTGGACCAGTACGAGGGCCCCGACCGCCGGCGGCTGCAGACGATGCTGGACACCGCCCGCGTGCACGCACCGCTGTTCACGCTGCGCGGCGGCACGAATGAGGTCCTGCGCGGCATCGTCGCCAAGAACTGGACCAAACAGGTTGCTGCCGAACAGCATTCGGACGAGTATGCGGAATTGCGCGAACTGGCCGAGCAGATCGGCCGGACGGCCGCGCCCGCGCGGGCATTGCCGCTGACGTTCGACGACGCGTTGTGGCGCACCGCCGAGGGTTCAGGGCTGACCCGGCTGAGCAGTGACGCCGACGCCGGGCCCGCCGCCACGGCCGTAGTGCTGGGCGCTCTGGCCCGCCACGGGGCCGCGGTACCGATCGCCGAAACCGACGTGCTGGCAACATGGTTGGCCGCCGAAGCCGGACTGCCGATACCGGAATCGGGGCCGCTCACACTGGCGGTGGACGGCGTCGCCACCTGGCCACAATGCGGGCCCGTCGTGGTGGCCACCCGAGGTGCCGACGCCCTGTACGTCGCGCTGCGCGACGCACCGACACTCGTCGACGACGGACACAATCTCGCCGGCGAGCTCCGCGCCATCGTCGAATTCGACACCGCGGCAGCCGATGTCGTCCAGCTTCCACTCGCGGTCGCCGACGAGCTGACCATCCGCGGCGCCTGGTGTCGCTGCGTGCAGATCGTCGGCGCCTTCGATGCGGCCGCACAACTGACCGTCGCGCATACCGAGACGCGCATACAGTTCGGCCGCCCGCTCGCGGCGTTCCAGGCCGTGCAACACTCGCTGGCCACGATGCTCGGGGAGATCGAGCGCGCCAGAGCGGCAACCGTTCTGGCGATCACCGCCGCCGCTCGGTACGGCTTCGGCGACGACCGCACCGCCTACGCCACCACGGTGGCCAAGGTCGCCGTCGGCCGGGCCGTCGCCCCGGTGACGACCATCGCCCATCAGCTGCACGGCGCCATCGGCACCACGGCGGAACATCCGCTGTGGCGCGCCACCCTGCGCGCTCGCAGTTGGGCCGATGAGTTCGGTAGCACCGGTCGGCACGCCCGGAGACTGGCCGACCGCACGGCGACGACGGACGCCTGGGATGTGACGGTGGGCCGCACCGGAAACCCGTTGTGACCTAAGTCAATATCCGCGCGGAAAGTGCGTTCCGTCCGCTTGTGACGGCCACCACTGCGCTACCGGCGGTCTCGGTAAAAACTCGACACATGTCCAAGAAGAGTGGCGCTTTCGCCGCGTTGGCCGTCTGTGCCGCCCTGCCCGCCGCGACCGTCGTCGCGGCGCCCGCCCAGGCCGCCGGCACGGCCCGTCAGACCCTGATGTCGCGGGCCTACACCTGCGATCGGCAGCCGATCAACTACATGAAGTTCCGCTTCCCGGCAGTCCCGACGGCGGAGATCACCTCCGATGGGCGCACCGCCACCGCCCACATCGAGATGCTCGACGGCGCGCGCAACGCGCAGTACACGGTCCGCGTGATCCCGGCACCGCATGCCACCCTCGGCTGCCTGCCGGGCGACCCGAGCATCGGCACCGCCCCGCTGAGCACCGACGGCTGGGGCAACGGCAGCGCCACCGTCCAGCTGCCCGTCGCCCCCGGCACCACCGGCGTCTGGGTCGCGGTCGATCTGCCCCAGCCGCATTCGCAGAGCCCGGCCGAGTTCTACAGCAGCGACTTCGTCGCCTCGGTCTGACCCCACTGGCCGACGACAGCCGTCTCCCGGTAGAACAAACACATGCGCTACCGGGAGAACATGACGTCGCGGCGACTCATCGGCGGTCAGACCGCCGTGCTGGCAGCCGCCCTGCTGCTGGCCGGATGTTCGGGTGACAAGCAGCCGGCGCAGCCGACCTCCTCGACGTCGAGCGCTCCGGCGCAGAGTTCCTCGGCCGCCCCGAGCACGCCCGCGGCGGAAGCGCCGCCGTCACCCACCAGCCGTCAGCTCGACGGCGGGACGTGCCTGCAACTCACCGGCGCGGTGGTGAACCTGATGTCCGGCGCGTCCCCCGAGGACTCGAAGGCAGCCGGGGACACCATCAACGGTTTCCACCCGCCGGCCGATGTGCAGGCCGCCGTGACGCATTTCGTCAAGACCAACGGCCTGCACAGCAGCGATCCCGACCGCAGCCAGTTCAGCCGCACGCTCAACAACTGGGTTGAGCAGCAGTGCCCCGTGCAGCAGCCGGAAAAGAAACCGAGGTAGCAGCATCGGCTGAGCCGATGGTCGGCAGCCTCAGCTACCGGTCCACTGCGGCGCGCGCTTTTCGGCGAAGGCCACCGCGCCCTCGCGCGCATCCTTCGACATGAAGACCGGCCCCAGAATGGCGCCCTGCTTCTCCCACTTCTCGGCGTCGGACCAGTCGGACGACTCGACGATGATGCGCTTGGTCGCGGCGACCGCGAGCGGCCCGTTCGCGGTGATCCGCTCAGCCAGCGCGAGCGCGGCATCGAGTGCGCCACCGGGCTCGGTCAGCTCGTTGACCAGGCCCAGTTCGTGCGCCCGCGTCGCGGTCAGGTTGTCACCGGTGAGGGCGAGTTCCATCGCGATGGCGTACGGGATGCGCTGCGGCAGCCGCAGCAACCCGCCGGCGCCGGCGACCAGGCCGCGCTTGACCTCGGGGATGCCGAAGGCCGCCGCGTTGGACGCGACGATCAGGTCGGCCGACAGCGCCAGCTCGGTGCCACCCGCCAGGGCGTAGCCCTCGACAGCAGCGATCAGCGGCTTGGCCGGCGGACGCTGGGTGAAGCCGAGGCCGCGATCCGAGAGGATGTTCTCGCCTTTGGCGAAGGCCTTCAGATCCATGCCCGCACAGAACGAGCCGCCGGCTCCCGTCAGCACCGCGACGGACAGTCCCGGGTCTTCGTCGAGGCGGTCCGCGGCGGCGGCCAGGCCCTTGCTGACCGCTGAGTTGACAGCGTTCTTGGCCTGGGGCCGATTGATGGTGATGATCAGTATGCGGTCGCGCTGTTCGACGAGGACAGCATCTTCGCTGGTGGCTTCTTCGGTCACGACGGTGATGCTAGCCACAGGGGATTGGCGTCCGGCGGTCAACCAGTGAATAATCGAAAATTAGAACATGTTCTAGTTTTTGCCGCAGTCAGAGGAGAAACCGTGGCCAAGCTGCCCGAAATCACCAAATTCGACCCGGAGCTGACCGAGAAGGTCATGGGGATTCTCCGACCGCTGCTGAAGGTCTATCACCGATCCGAGGTCCGCGGATTGGAGAACATTCCCCTCGGCGGCGCACTGGTGGTGAGCAACCACTCGGGCGGCATGCTGCCCATGGACGTGCCGATCTTCTCGTCGCACTTCTACGAGAAATACGGCTACGACCGCCCCGTCTACACTCTCAGCCACGCCATGCTGATGGTCGGCCCGACCGCGGACTTCTTCAAGAAGACCGGCTACATCCTGGCGAGCCACGAGAACGCCGACGAGGCACTGCGCTCCGGCGGCCTCGTCGTCGTGTTCCCCGGCGGGGACTACGACGTCTACCGGCCGTCGACCGACGCCAACAAGATCGACTTCGACGGCCGCAAGGGTTACGTGAAGGCCGCGATCAACGCCGGCGTCCCGATCGTGCCGATGGTCGGCATCGGCGGCCAGGAGACCCAGCTGTTCCTGACCCGCGGCGAGAAGATCGCCAAGGCGCTCGGTCCCATCGCCCGCGCCGCGCGCGCCAAGGTGGTGCCGCTGTCCATCGGGCTGCCGTTCGGGCTGTCCGCCGTGCTGCCGCTGAACCTGCCGCTTCCGTCGAAGATCGTCATGCAGGTGCTGCCGCCCGTCGATCCCACGGCGATCGCCTTCGCCTCCGGCGATGAGCCCGACGTCGATGCCGTCGACGCGCACGTCCGCAAGGTCATGCAGGACGCTCTCGACGAACTCGCCGAAGAGCGCCGCTTCCCGGTAATAGGCTGACCGGCCGTGGGAATCACCGACAAGCTGACCGCGACAGCGGGCCTGGTCAACACCATGGTGCGGGCCGGTGTCATCGCCCCGCTCCGCCCGGACAAGTACGTGCGGATCGCCGGTGCCATGGCGCGCGAAAACATGAGCGTCACTTCGGGTTTCGCGAGTTCCGCGCAACGCTGCGGGAACCGCCCCGGCCTCATCGACGAGCTGGGCACGCTGACCTTCAGTGAGCTCGACAAGCGCGGCGACGCCTTCGCCGCCGCCCTGCAGACGCTGCCCTCGGCCAAGGTCGTGGGCATCATGGCACGCAACCACCGCGGCTTCGTCGACTCCCTGATCGCGGCCAACCGCATCGGCGCAGATGTGTTGCTGCTCAACACTTCCTTCGCCGGCCCGGCGATGGCCGAGGTCGTGGCCCGCGAGAACGTCGACGTCATCATCTACGACGAAGAGTTCACGGCGACGGTCGATCGTGCGCTCGAGGGCCGGACCGGCACCACGCGAATCGTGGCGTGGACCGATACCGACGACCACCCGCTGACCGTCGAGTCGCTCATCATCGACCACCTGGGGCTGCAGCCGCGACGCACCGGCGAGAAGAGCCGGGTGATCCTGCTGACCTCCGGAACCACCGGAACTCCCAAGGGCGCCAAGCATTCCGGCGGTGGGCTGGACGCACTGAAGGCCATCCTGGATCGGACGCCGTGGCGCACGGAGGAGACGACCGTCGTCGTCGCACCGATGTTCCACGCCTGGGGCTTCTCGCAACTGGTTTTCGCGGCATCGATGGCCTGCACCGTCGTCACGCGCCGCAAGTTCGACCCACAGGCCACGCTGGCGTTGGTCGACAAGTACCAGGCAACCGGATTGTGCGTCGTCCCAGTGATGTTCGACCGCATCATGGAACTGCCCGACCACATCCGCAACCGCTACAGCGGCCGCTCGCTGCGGTTCGCCGCGGCCTCCGGCTCACGGATGCGCCCCGACGTCGTCACCTCGTTCATGGACCAGTTCGGTGACGTCATCTACAACAACTACAACGCCACCGAGGCCGGCATGATCGCCACCGCGACGCCGGCCGACCTGCGCGCCGCCCCCGACACCGCCGGCCGCCCGGCCGAGGGCACCGAGATCAAGATCCTGGACGCCGACTTCAACGAGTTGCCGACAGGCGAGGTGGGCACCATCTACGTGCGCAACTCGACCCAGTTCGACGGCTATACCTCCGGCGCCACAAAGGATTTCCACCAGGACTACATGTCCTCGGGTGACGTCGGCTATCTCGATGCCGCGGGCCGCCTGTTCGTGGTGGGCCGCGACGACGAGATGATCGTGTCGGGCGGCGAGAACGTCTACCCCATCGAGGTGGAGAAGACGCTGTCCACCCACCCGGACGTCGCCGAGGCCACGGTACTGGGCGTCGACGACGAGCAGTACGGCCAGCGCCTGGCCGCGTTCGTCGTGCTGGCCGACGGGGCAACGGCCACCGAGGACGTCCTCAAGCAGCACGTGCGCGACAACCTCGCCAATTACAAAGTGCCACGGTCGATCACGGTGCTCACGGAGCTGCCGCGCAACAGTACCGGCAAGATCGACCGCCGCGAGCTGAAGGCGCTGGCCGATGGCGCGTAAAACGGTGACCCTGCTACGGGCTGTCCTCGGTCTCGTCAACGCCACCAACGCGGCCAGCCCGCTGGCCCGGTCCGGGAACCCCGGCATCGTCGCGTTCGCGTACGGCTGGCCGTCCAGTGAAGCAGCCGGCTTCGTGCTCAGTTCCTCAATACTGTCCGCGATCCGCCGGGGCCGGCATGGCGCCTTCTCGGGCACCAGCGGCCGAATCGCGTTGGCCATCAACGCGATCACCTGGGCCATCCTGGGTTACATCCTCACCCGCAGCCGGAGCTCGCGGCCCGCGTTCGAGGAGCCGCTGGATGACGTGATCGGTCCGCGCAACCCGGCCGATCCCGGCGTCCCGCGCCTGCCCGGCATCGGGCGCACCATGCTGTCGCGCCGCAAGTACAACAAGGACACCGTCAAGTACGGCCCGCACCGCGCCAACCTGGCCGACATCTGGCGCCGCCCGGACCTGCCGCGTGACGGTAAAGCCCCTGTGCTGCTTCAGGTTCCGGGTGGTGGCTGGATGCTCGGCGATCGCCGGCCGCAGGCGTACCCACTGATGGGCGCCCTGGCCGACCGCGGCTGGATCTGCGTGTCCATCGGCTACCGCGTCAGCCCGAAACATCAGTGGCCGGCGCACATCATCGACGTGAAGCAGGCCCTGGCCTGGGTCAAGGAGCACATCGCCGAGTACGGCGGCGATCCGGATTTCGTCGCGATCAGTGGCGGCTCGGCGGGCGGTCACCTGTCCTCGCTCGCAGCCCTGACTCCCGGAGATCCCCAGTGGCAGCCCGGTTTCGAAGATGCCGACACCTCGGTGGTGGCCGCAGTCCCGGTGTACGGCCGGTACGACTGGTTCGGCTTCGAAGGCCCCGGCCGCGCCGAGATGATGCGTGCCCTCGAGCAGCTGATCATCAAGAAGCGGTACGCCAACGACTCGCAGGTGTTCCTCGACGCTTCGCCCATCAAGCGGATCGGACCCGACGCGCCACCGTTCTTCGTGCTGCACGGCACCAACGACACGTTGATCGACGTCCAGGAGGGACGGGACTTCGTCGCAGCGCTGCGCGAGCAGTCACCGGCGCCGGTGGCGTACGCCGAGATCCCCAACGCGCAGCACGCATTCGACGTCTTCGGCTCGGCGCACGGCCGCTACACCGCCGAGGCGATCACGCGGTTCCTGGAGTGGGTGCGGGCGGAGAAGGCGAAGGTCGCCGACTCCGAGAGTGTCGGCTAGCGGGCGGTCCGGCCGGCCGGCGCGGTACGTGACCGCGCCGCTGTCATGGACATGTCCGATCTGGATCCGTCACCAACGGCTGACATCGTCACCTTGGGTTGACACTGTCAGCCCAAGGTGACGGCTCCCAGCCCGAACACACTTGGAGACGGGTCGCACCGGTCTCGGTCACACGAAACGTGTCGGTCCGTCGGCACATACTTTCCCCAGTGATCGACCCCGGAAGGTACAGCCATGACCTACCCAACCGAGCGGCCCTGGTGGGAACCACAACAACGCCGTCCGACGCGCGAAGAGATCGATGCCGCCGGCGATGCCTTCCGAAAAGCACATGGCCTTGACGTCGATGATGACGACGACGATTGGTCATTTGATGACGAACCCGCAGAACCCGATCCAATAGCCGCGGATGTATTCGGCGGCATCAGCCGACGAGCGCTGGCTCAGGCTCGCGACGACCTCGTCAGCGCCAAAACGCAATACGAGCAGGCCGTCCGCCAGGCCCGCGCCAACGGATGGACCTGGGCCGAGATCGGTCGGATCATGGGCGTGTCACGCCAGGTGCTCCACAAACGATTCCGCAACCGCCCGGCGGACTGACGCACCACCGGGCGCAAATCTACTGCGCCATGGCGGTCTCGACGACCGTCAGCTCCTCGGAAAGCCCTGCGGCCCTGCGGATCTGCTTGAAGTCGGCGACCATGCCGGCCGTCACCTCATGCGGATCGTCGGTGGTGGCACCGTCGGCGAGCACCGAGATGTTGAGCTGGTCGACGTAGCTCCACACCGTGATGTTCAGCCCGCTGCCCGCGGTGAGCGGTCCGACAGAGTAGATCTCGGTGACGGTCGCGCCGCCGACCTTGCCGCGTTCGCGGGGCCCCGGCACGTTGGAGATGTTGAGGTTCAGCACCTTGTTCTGCCCGTCCTTGTTGGACAGGCGGCGGAACATCGATTCCATCGGCGCCGGCGGCATGTAGGCCGCCCACCGGGCGACCAGCTCCGGGCCGACCAGCTGATGACTCTCCTTGGCCAGCAAGGCGGCCTCGCGGGCCTGCTGGACGCGCTGCGCGGCATCGTCGACGTCGACGGGCAACGCGATCAGCACACCACTGAATCGGTTGCCGGAGATACGATCCGGTGAAAAATCGTAGCTCATCGGCACCGACGCCAGCAGCGCGTGGTCGGCCTTGCCGTCGTATTTCAGCAGCAGCTCGCGCAGCGCCCCCGACGACATCGCCAGCACCAGGTCGTTGATGGTGACACCGAGCTTCTTGCTGGTCTCCTTGACGTCCGCGAGCGCCAAAGTCGCTGTGGCGAAACGCCGTTGGGGTGTGATGACGTGGTTCATGAAGCTCGGGGGCGGCGTGAACGGCCGGGTCAGTTCGGGCGACAGCTTGCGGCTGCTCTTGCGTACCCGCGCCATGCCGTCGGCGGTGTACTTCACGACGCCGGGGAACCGCGCGATCTGCCGGAGGTGATCCGCGAACGCGGACCGGACGAGCTGGCCGCGCGACGGTGCCGGATCCGTCACGTACAGATCGTTGTCCCGCTGCGGACCCTCGGTGATGTCCATGCCGAGCGCCAGCAGGTTGGCCGAGGCCACCCCGTCGGCCAATGCGTGATGGATCTTGCCGACCACGGCGACCCGCCCGTTGGCCAGGCCTTCGACGAGGTACATCTCCCACAGCGGACGGCTGCGATCCAGTGGGGTACTGGCGATTTCGCCGATCGCCTCGTCGAGTTCACGGCGGCCACCGGGGGCGGCCACCCGCCACGGCCGGACGTGATACTCGAGGTCGACCTCGGCATGCTCCCGCCACATGGGGTGGTGGAACTTGAACGGGATGTCGACGAGTTGATAGCCGAAAGGCTCCAGCTTGTGCAGGCGTTCGCGGAGCACGCGGCGGAACTCGTCGATGCCGAACGTGCGGTCGCCCAGGCCGGCGAGGTCGATGACGGCAATCTTGAGGGTGTGCATGTGCACGTTGGGCGTTTCCGAATACAGCAGGAACGCGTCCCACCCACTCAGTCGTTTCACTCGACCTCTCCTGCGCTTCGGGTCAGAACCTCGGCCGGTCGATCGGTCTAGACGACCTCTTCGACGCAGTGCTGGTTCTGGTTCCGGCGAACCTCATCGAGGAACAACCCTATGGCAGTGGCCATCGATCCCGTGCGGGCACCGTCCGTCATGTCGAAACCGTGTCCGGCACCGGGCAATTCGATATAGCTGACCGTCGAAGCGGACACCGCGCGCAGCTCGTGTACGAAGTCCCGCGCCTGCGCCACCGGAATGACGCTGTCGCCGCTGCCGTGAATGACCAGGAACGGCGGTGCGTCGCGGTGCACGCGCGCGATCGGCGAAGCCTGCCGGTAGATCTCGGGATGCTTGTCGATGCGGCGCCGGACCACGACGCGCTCCAGGAAGTCGACGAATTCCTCGCGTTCCTTGGTCGACCGGTCCTCCCAGTCGTATCGGCCGTAGATACCGACGACGGCGTCGACCGAGGTGTCGGCGCCCTCGGGCAGCTCGGTCTGCAGTTCGGGGTCGTTGGCGGTCAGGCCGGCCAGCGCGGCGAGGTGCCCACCGGCCGAGCCGCCGGAGATCGCGATGAAATTGCGGTCGCCGCCGAACTTGTCGACGTTGGCCCGGGCCCAGGCGATCGCGGTCTTGACGTCGGTGATGTGTTGCGGCCAACGGTGATTCGGGGCCACGCGGTAGTCGATGGACAGACAGACCCAGCCCTGCTGGGCCAGATGGCTCATCAGGGCGTAGCCCTGCAGCAGCCGGCTGCCGTGCACCCAGGCCCCGCCGGGCAGGTAGATCAGAACCGGGGCCGGCTCGGCGGGCAGGTCGTCGGCGCGCCAGACATCCAGCAGCTGCGACGGGCTGTCGCCGTAGCGCACCGAGGTGCGGTGCACCTGGCGCCGGTGTTCGCGTGCCCGCCAGAACGGCGGCGTGCGCTCCGGCGCCGGCCACTCGATGTCGAGTTCGGCCGGGGGCAGGACGCCCGTCAGCGCGGCCCGAACGACCTCGTTGGTGCAGTCGCGCTCGGCGCGGCGGATCTCGGCAACGCTGGGAGTGAACAGAGCCTTCGACGTCGACGCCCAGAAGCTGGGCACGTGCCGCATACCCCAGAGGGTCATCGCGGTGGCGCCGCCGAGCGGCTCGAGGCTCTTGCCGATCACGGGCAGCGACGCGGCGGCCGTGGCCATCGCCAACAGGTGATCGGAGGGCTTGGCAGCCATGAACCAGCGCAGCCGGGTGGCCAAGGAAGGGCTGTGAACATCATTGTTCGGTCGAGCCGTCATTTCGCGAGCGTACACCGGCCTGACCACGGGGTTTCGGGGCCACAGCACATTCGCGGTCACAGTTCGGCGACTGTTCATTTGTGAAGTGCATCACAGCTGGTCAGGACCTATTCGAAGCCGTACCGTCGTGCTTACAGTCGAGCCATGGGTACCTCCGCGCTGGCGATCACCGACGACCACAACGACCTCGCGGACTCGGCGACGGGACTGCTGCGCCGGCTCGGCAGCCGGGCCGCCGCCCGCGCCACGCTCGAGGGCGGACCGTCGCATCCCGCCGGTTTCTGGACGGCCGCGGCGGATCTGGGCTGGCAGGGCCTGGCCATCCCCGAGGAGTTCGGCGGGTCCGGGTTCGGGTTGCCCGAGCTGGCGGTGGTACTCGAGGCGCAAGGCCGCGACCTGTGTCCCGGGCCGTTCCTGCCGACCGTCGCCGCGGCCGTCGTCATCGACCGGTGCGGAACGGACGAGTTGCGTGCCGCGCTGCTGCCCGGGCTGGCCGATGGCAGCACCGTCGCCGCGCTGGGATTGTCGGGCCACGTTCACAGCACTGCCCACACCGTGTTCGGCGAGAGCCCGACGGTGCTCGGCGCCCCCGATGCCGCGCTGCTGGTCCTGGTCGCCGGCGACGACGTAGTGGTCGTCGACGCGCAGGCCACCGGCGTCACCGTCACCCCGCTCGACAGCGCGGACACCACGCGCAGCATCGGCTCGGTGACGCTGGACCAGGCCGAGGCGATCGCCGTCATCCGCGATGCGGCGACCAAGGCGCACACCGCTTTTCGCATCCTGGCCGCGGCCGAGGCCGTCGGGATCAGTTGGGCGGCACTGGAAATGGCCGTCGAATACGCCAAGGTGCGAGAGCAGTTCGGCCGCACCATCGGCACCTTCCAGGCCGTCAAGCACCACGCCGCCAACATGCTGGTGGCGGCCGAACTCACCACCGCCGCAGCGTGGGATGCGGCTCGCGCCGACGATCTGGACGACGCCTGGTTCGGCGCGGCGGTGGCCGCCACCCAGGCGATCCACAGCCAGGTCTTCAACGCCGAGAACAACATTCAGCTGCACGGCGGCATCGGCTTCACCTGGGAACACGACGCACACCTGTATCTGCGCCGCGCCCTCACGCTGTCCGCGCTGACCGCGGACGGCGCCGACCCGCTGGCCGATGTGGTCGACGGACAACGCACCGGCCGGGCCCACGGCGCATCGTTCGCCCTCCCCGAGGAAGCGGCCGAATACCGCACCGCCGCCCGCGATGCCGTCGCCACGCTGCGGTCACTGCCCGAGGACGAGCAGCGGGACTTCCTTGTCGATTCCGGCTATCTGGTGCCGCACTGGCCCAAGCCGTGGGGCCGGGACGCGGGCGTGCTGGAGCAGTTGGCCATCGAGGAGGAGTTCCGTGACGTCGAGCGGCCCGACCTCGGCATCACCGGCTGGGTGACGCTGACCATCGCCCAGGCCGGCACCGACGACCAGCGTGAGCGCTGGGTGTATCCGGTGCTGCGCGGCGAGATCATGTGGTGCCAGCTGTTCTCCGAGCCCGAGGCCGGCTCGGACGCGGCCGCCGTGCGCACCAGCGCCAAGAAGGTCGACGGCGGCTGGCTGGTGACCGGCCAGAAGGTATGGACCAGCCTGGCCCAGTACTGCCAGTGGGGTCTGGCCACGGTGCGCACCGATCCCGATGCTCCCAAGCACGCCGGCGTCACGATGATGGCGATCGATATGAAGGCGCCCGGCGTGACCGTCAACCCCCTCAAGGGCCTGACCGGCAACGCCCACTTCAACGAGGTGTTCTTCGACGAGGTGTTCGTCCCGGACGCCGACGTCATCGGTGACGTCAACAAGGGCTGGCTGGTGGCGCGCGCGACGCTGGGGAACGAGCGCCTGTCGATCGGCGGCGGCTCCGGCGCGCAATCCGGCTTCAGCGCGGACGACCTGGTCGCCCTGTTGGACGCGGCACCGCCGGAGCAGGCGGCCGGGCTGCGCGACCGCGCCGGCGCGGTGATCGCCGAGGGACACACCCTGCGGCTGCTGAATCTGCGACGGATCAGCCGCGCGATCGCCGGCACCGGTCCGGGACCCGAGGGCAATGTCACCAAACTGGTCGTCGCCGAGCAGGGGCAGCGGCAGACGGAGCTGGGCATGAAGCTGGCCGGTCCCGCGGCCGTGACCGGGCAAACTCCCACACTCACCCAGGCCTACCTGGGCTACCGCGCCATGACCATTGCCGGCGGTACCTCGGAGATCACCCGGAACACCATCGCCGAACGCATTCTCGGACTGCCCCGCGACCCTTTGCTCAAGTAGTCCTCCGCCCGTCACGAGACGGTAGAGACTCGGTGGAGATCGATCCGCCAAGCTGCGTAGATCGGCCGAATATGTCACGCTAGGCACCGATGAGTGTGCTATCGGTCAAGTTCTGGGCGCCACGCCGCGCTTTGCTAGCGGCTTTGCTGTGCGCCCAGCTGATCGCCGGCGTGGTCACCGTGGCCGCTGTCGGCCCGTCCGCCGGCGGCGCGACCGAAGCCGACCACACCGACGCCGTCTTCCGCAGCGCGCACGCCGGCAGCTGCCTGACCTGGCAACCGGAGCCGCCACAGCGCCCCGCCTTCGTCCAGTGCAGCAGCCCGCACCTGTTCGAGGTCGTCAACTCGGTCCAGGGCGACGGCGACCAGGAATCCTGCGCCGTGTCGGGCCGCCGGTACCTCGGACCGCGCTACGACCCCAACGGCCGGTTCGCGTACGGCCTGCTGCGCTCGGTGGGTGCCGAGGGTTCCGGATCACACATCTCCTTGTGCGGATTGCAGCTGCCCGGCCCGAATGGCGAGCAGCTGCCGTTCCGCGGGCTGGTCGCCGAGCAGGACCAGTCCCGGGTGTGGCCGCCGGGCACCTGCCTGGGCGCCGACATGAAGGGCGGTCAGACGGGCCTCGTACCCGTGGACTGCGCCGAGCCGCACTCGGTCGAGGTCGTCGGGCCCATCGATCTCGGCGCGCACTTCCACGACGGCCCGCCGCCCTCGGACGCCGACCAGGAGGATGTACTGCGGCCCGCCTGCCTCACGATGGCCGCCGCATATCTGGCACCAAAGACCTTGTCCGCCAGCGCATTGACCGTCAACCACCGGCCCATCGGACCGGCCAGCTGGTCCGCCGGCAGCCACCAGGTGCTCTGCACGCTGGCACCGCGGACACCCGCGCCGATGACCGGCAGCATCAAGGCCCCCGGCGGCGCGACGGCGGTACCGGCTCCGGTGGCCCCGCACCCGGTGGCACAGGCGCCCGTCACCACCGCCACGACCGTCGCCCCGACGAGCAACACCCCGACCACCGCCGCGGCTCCGGCGGTCGCGCCGAGTGCCGAAGCGGTGGCGCCGTCGTCGTCTTCGTCGTCGTCCTCGTCGTCGTCCTCGTCGGCGGTGACCCATACCGCCGAGGCACCGAGTCCGGCGGTCACCGACACGACCGTGCCGCCGGCGCCGCCGGCCTCGCCCGTCGACAACCCGGCGCATCCGCCGCTGGCCCCGGCCGAGCCGGCAGCTCCCGCCGAGCCGGCACCGCCGTCGCACGTGCTCGAGATCCCGGGTCTGGCCCCGATCACCCTGCCCTGGGCGCCGCCGCCGCTGTAAGGCGCGCGCCGAACGTGAACTTGATGGCGAGAAATCCGCGGCAGATTCATACGGTCAAGACAACATCCATTGATTTGGGAGGTTGTCGTGCCCAGTGGGTATCCGCATTCGAAGC